>CACFYR010000005.1 GCA_902570505.1 uncultured Pelagibacteraceae bacterium
CCTTTATCTATGACATATATCTTATCAGAATTTAGTATTGTTGATAATCTATGAGCAATCACAATTGTAGTTCTTCCTTTTGTTAAAAATGTAATAGCTTTTTGTATTTTGTTTTCAGTTTCAGCATCTAAAGAAGATGTAGCCTCGTCTAACAATATTATTGGACTTTTTTTTAAAATAGCTCTAGCAATCGACAATCTTTGTTTTTCTCCGCCTGATAATCTTACTCCATTTTCACCAATTGTTGTTTCATATTTATTGGGCAATTTTTCAATAAATTCATCAGCAAAAGAATATTTTGCAGCATCTTCAATATCTTTTTGAGTAGCTTCTGGATTTGCATAAGCAATATTGTTTTTTATTGTATCGTCAAATAGCGTTGTATCTTGGCTAACAAGTGAAATATGCCTTCTCAATGATGAAATTTTACAATCATAAATTGATTGATTATCAATTCTTATATCTCCATTGTTGGCGTTATAAAATCTGGGTATCAAATTTAAAATTGTAGATTTTCCAGCTCCGCTATGCCCCACAAGAGCAGTCATTTTTTTTCCTGGTAAATTTAAATCTATTGAGTTCAGTACTTTATTTTCATTTTTGGAGTAATTGAATCTGACATTTTTAAAATCAATCTCCCCATTTGATATTGATAACTCAAATGAATTCGGTTTTTCTCTAATCTCTGGAATTTCATCAATAATTGGTAAAACTTTTCTCGCACCAGAAAGACCTTGTTGAATTACTACATTCAAAGTTGCAAGCGATCTTACAGGTTGGTAAGCTAACATCATAGCGGCTAAAAATGAGAAAAAGTTACTTATTTCCAGTTCATTACTTGCGATAAGTTTAGCGGCAATCAGTATTAAACTAGCAATCATTATACCTGTTAAAAACTCCATAATTGGAGATGCTCTTACAAACACCTCAGAAATTTTTTTAGAAATTTCTTTTAAGGTTGTGATATATTTATAAGCTCTTTGCTTTTCGTATTCTTCTCTTTGAAATATTTTTGCAAGTTTATGATTTTTAAATATATCTATTAAATAAGTATTAATTTTTCCAGTTTCAGACATTTGCTGAGTTGTTACTTTCCCCATCCTTTTACCTAAAGTTTTTGCAGCATAACTAGCCAGGGGTATCATAACTATTGCTAATAAAGACAGTTTCCAGTTTTGATAAAACATTACTGTAAGTAAACCAATTAATGTTAAAGAGTCTTTAAACAAATTTAATACACCTGTAGCTACTAAATTAATTATCAAGCCTACATCATTACCTAAATTAGTTATAAACTTTCCAGAATGTTTATTATCAATTAGTTTTGTATCAGCATATATTAAGCTGTTGAACATATCTAACTGTATATCTTTACGAACTTCTTCAGATACCCCAATCATGATTTTCTTTGCCAAATAAAGAGAACCACCTTTAATTGCAAATGCCAATACGATAAAACCTGGTATTATATAAATTAACTTTTGATCTTGATTAATAAATAATTTTTCAATGGCAGGATCAAGTAAATAAGCAACAGCAGAAGTACTTCCAGCTAAAAGAACAGTAAAAAATACAGAAAGAAATATTTTATTTAAATAATTTTTTGTATAATCTCTAAATAATCTTTTAAGTATTTCAATATTTGTCATTTATAATTTTCCTAAAAATAAATTAAAAAACACTAAAAACCCTAAAAGATTATTGGATTTAAAAATATTTAAGCAGCTTTCTGATGATTTAAAATTTATTTTTTTTAACTGAATGTAAAACAAATGAGCAAATATAATAATCAACAAAATAAAATAAATTTTATTAAACTCCATTATAAATCCTGTAAATATTAATGATAAAAAGAAAATTAGGTAACATAAGTTTAGAAATATAATTGGGTTTTTTTTGAATTTTATTGAAGTTGATTTTAGTCCTATTATTTCATCATCATTTATATCTTGAAAGCCATATATAGTGTCGTAACCAAGTGTCCAAAATATGGCTCCTATGTATAAGATAATAGGAGCTAGATCTATAGTGTTATTAACTGACACCCATCCAAGAATTAAACCGTAATTAAAAGTTATACCTAAAAAGAGCTGTGGCCAATATGTGTATCTTTTCATAAGCGGATAAGTGAATGCTAAGGGCATAGAAATTAATGCTAAAAAAATTGTCAACAAATTAAAGTTAATTAAAACTAAAAATGCAAGTAAGCACAATGCTGTCGCATACATCAAAGCAGTTTTAACCGAAACTTTACCTGATGCCAAAGGTCTATTTTTTGTTCTTTGTACCTTTTTGTCATAATTTCTATCAATAATATCATTTACAATACATCCTGCTGATCTCATTAAAATAGATCCTAATAAAAATAAAATTATATAAAAAAAAAATATATTTTTACTATCTAAAAAATTAAATCCGGCAGTGAGTCCCCAAGCACAAGGCCAAAATAACAACATATAGCCTATTGGTCTTTTTAATCTCGTGAGATCTAAAAATATTTGCAATTTTTCTGACATAATTTATTTGTAAATAACAAAGCAATTTAACTTAATCAATTCGAAACATTATGAATATAGACTATACTGTTACTGCACTTATGTTCCCTGCAATACCGCTTATTATGGCTGTTTATAGTAACAGATTTCACACTTTAAGTAATTTAATTAGAAAAATACATGATGAGTATGTATTTGAAAAACACACACCGCCTGAATGGAGAAGTCAATTACTTAATTTAAATAATAGAATAAGTGTATTAAAATTTTCTATTTTATTTGCTGCTTTTGGTTTCTTATTTAATATGGGTACTGTATTTGCTTTGTATTTAGACGAAGTTTTTTTAGCAAGAATTATTTTTGCGTCTTGTTGCTTGTCAATGATGATTTCAATAATATTTTTTATAAGGGAAATACAAATTTCTACAAAGGCTCTTAAGCTTCATTTGTCTGATATGGATGTAAAGTTTAAGGAGTAATAATAGCTGGTCCAATAATTTTTCTATTTTCTAAATCTTGGTGAGCTTGAACAACTTCATTTAATAAATATTTGTTATGTAGTTTAATGATAACTTTTTTTGATTTAATCATTTCAAAAAGTTTATTAGCTGCCTCATCTAATTCACCTCTAGTAGATGTATAGTGAGCGATGCTTGGTCTTGTTAAATATAATCCCTTAGGTGCTATCAACTTACCTACATCTAAAGGTTCTAATTTACCTGAAGCATTTCCAAAAGATACAAATGTTCCCCTCATTTTTAAAGACATTATAGATTTTTCCATAGTGACTTTACCAACACCATCGTAAACAACAGGGAGTCCTTGGTTATCGGTTATCTTCATAACCTCTTTTTGAAAGTCATCTTTGTTATAATTTATTACATGTGCACAACCATACTCTTTTGCAATTTCAATTTTCTCGTCAGAGCCGACGGTTCCTATAACTTTACAGCCAAGACTTTTAGCCCACTGACAAAAAATTTGACCAACTCCTCCAGCAGCTGCGTGAAATAACACAGTTTCACCAGATTTAGCTTCGTATGTTTTATGCAAAAGATAAAAAGTAGTTAAACCTTTTGTCATTATTGCAGCAACTATTTCCAAGTCAATTTCATCAGGAACTTTAACTAAACTTTTTGTAGGATAAATTCTATGAGTTGCGTAAGAACCTATAGGAGCAGCAGCATAGCAAACTTTATCTCCAACTTTAAACCCATCTGTATCTGAACCGACTTTTTCAATTATACCAGCACCCTCTAAACCAATTCCAGATGGGAGAGGAACTGGGTACAAACCAGATCTATGATATGTGTCTATATAGTTAAGACCAATTGCAACTTGTTTAATAAGAACTTCACCGTTACTTGGGTCAGCTAGCTTTATATCCTTAAGTTCTAAAACTTCTGGTCCGCCTGTTTTTTTAATCTCAACTGCTTTCATTATTTGACAAAAGTCCCATTATGAAAATCATTAACTGCCTCTAAAATTTCTGATTTTGTATTCATAACAAAAGGACCACCTCTAGCTATTTGTTCATTAATAGGTTTTCCAGAAATTAACAAAAATTTAGCTCTTGTAATACCTTTTACTTTAAGTTTTTGTCCTTTTGATAACAAAATTAAATTTGAACCATTTAATTTTTTGTGTTCTATATCTCCTATCTTTATTTCACCATTCACCAGATATATGAGAGAATTATGTGATGAAGGTAAAGAAAAATTGAAATATTTCTCCTTATTTAGTTCTACATCAAAATAAATTGGTTCGACGTTGTGACCTTTAATAGGGCCCTCAGCATTTTCAAATTTACCAGCTATAGTTTTAACTTGTTTCTCCTCATCTTTATAAACCTGCATTTCATTTGAGTTGATGTAAATATAATCAGGTTTCGACATTTTGAGTTTTGCTGGCATATTAATCCACAATTGAAAACCTTGTAGTTTGCCCCCTGTCATTGCCGGCATTTCAGAGTGAATTATGCCGCTACCTGTTTTCATCCACTGAACATCACCAGCTTTCATCTTTCCTTTTGCACCAGTGCTATCCTCGTGTTCAAACTCTCCATGAAGCATGTAAGTTACAGTCTCAATACCTCTATGAGGGTGAGCAGGAAACCCACCAATATAATCATCTTTATCTTCAGAACCAAATTCGTCTAACATTAAAAATGGATCGTAATAATTTGGTTCCACTCCTATGCTTCTTTTTAGTTTTACTCCCGCACCGTCCGATGAAAGAGTCGGCTCAATAATTTTGTCTATTTCTATTTGTTCCATTATTTTTTTATACTATCAAAACTATATTTTTTAGCACCATTTACTACAATAAATAGAAAACCTCCAGCCAAGGCTATATTTTTTAGAAATGATGTAATTTGACTTTGATTTGAAAAATCCGTGTGAAAAATTAGTGCTGTGGTTATACAAAAAGCAGCTAATAAAAAAGCTGATATTTTAGTTTTATATCCAATTATTACTAAAATCGGAGCAGCAAGTTCTAATATAATAGTTGGAGTTAATAAAATACCCGGGACATTATAGCTCTCCATCCATTCTAATGTTCCTTCATAATTTAAAATTTTAAAGTAACCATTTATTAAAAATAATAAAGATATGAAAATTCTACCTAATAAGTCTAATATATTTGCCATAATGAAAGATTTAATTTTTTATTTAATAATATCAAGTAGACCTTTTAGACTATTGATTTGATTTTTTGGCTTATAATCTAGATAATCAAAAATATTTTTGTTTCTATTTACCCAAATAGATTGATATCCATAATTGCCGCCACCAGATACATCCCAAGTGTTTGAACTTAAAAAAATAACTTCATTTTTTTTAATACCGTATTTTTTAATAGGAATATCATAAACCTTTGTGTCTGGTTTATAAACTCCAACCTCCTCTATTGAAAAAATATCATCAAAGAAACTCTCTAGATTATTTGTTTTAACCAACTCATTTAATAGTTCGGGGGTCCCATTTGAAAGTATAGCTAATTTGTATTTTTTTTCCTTAAGTGATTTTAAAGTCTCTAAAACTTCTTCAAAAGGAGATAATACTTTATATAAATTTAATAAATCATTTTTCATAGAGTTTTCTATTTTGTAAGCCTCCATTGATTTTTTTAAACTATCTTCTGTTACCTGCCAAAAATCTTTATGTCTATTCATTAAACTTCTTAACCAAGTATATTCTAACTGAGTAGTTCTCCAGTGGTTGGCAAAATCTTCCCATTTTTCACCGATTTTATTTTTACATTTTTCTGCTGCAGAATTTACATCAAATAATGTTCCGTATGCATCAAAAATTATTGCTTTAATATTATTCATAATTAAACTTATTAAATGACTTATATTAGATTATTCTATAAAGAAAAATTGTCAGATAATTTAATCTCAAATCTAGATAAATCTCAGTCTCATTATATTTCAAAAGTAATGAGAATTAAAGAGGGTGAAAGTTTTTCTTTATTTAACGATGGCGGTGAATGGCAAGCAAGAATAAAAGAAATTAAAAAAGGTATTGTAAATTTTGCTATTGTAAAAAAATTAAAACATGAGGAAAATAATAATGAGATATGGTTAGCATTTACTCCCATTAAATTAAACTACTTGAATTTTATGATACAAAAAGCAACTGAACTTGGTGTCACCAAATTTATTCCAATACTTACCGAAAGAACTATAGTTAGAAATTTAAATTTAGAAAGATTAAGTAAAATAATTATTGAAGCATCAGAGCAATCAAATCGTATTAAATTACCTAAATTAGAAAAATTAATTAAATTTGATGAATTTATGAAGCTTTATAAAGATACCGATATTATTTTCGGAGATCTTAATTCTACAAATAATGAAATTAATATAAAAAAAGATAATCCTTTATGTGTTTTAATTGGCCCGGAGGGAGACTTTTCCGAAAAAGAGCGAAAAGAAATTCTTAATTTAAAAAATATGAAATCTATTAAAATAAATAAAAACATTTTGAGATCAGAGACGGCTGCGGTATCAATAATATCAATAATTAGTTTTAAAATTCTATCTCAATAATTTATCTATTTTTTTAAACATATCTTCATATGCAGCGTGATGACTTATACGATCTAGATATTTTCCATTTTTTAATAATAGTACTGATGAGCTATGATTAATTAAATAATTGCCCTCTTCAGTAAATATTTTTTCAGATAAAACGCCCCATGACTGTGATAGTAAAAAAACTTTTTTTGGATCACCTGTAATTCCAAAAATATCATTATCAAAACCATCTAAATAATTTTTTATAACCTTTGGTGTATCTCTTGTAGGATCAATGCTAACAAAAAAAACTTTAAATTTTTCTTTTTTTTTAGCTTCGAGTTCATTTATCACTAAATCTAAATTGTATAATGTCATTGGACATATATCAGGACAGTTTGTGAAACCAAAAAATATTGCAGTTAAAGGACCATCAAATGATTTTTCAGTTATAGTTTTATTATTTACATCTTTTAAAGAAAATTCTGAACCTTTGAAGGATGCGACCATATCATCTTTTTTTTCTTTGATGTTTAAAAAAACCGGAAGCATTAAAAATATAAATAAAAATAGGCATCCAGATATTATTGTAATTGAGGTTTTTAATTTCATAGTTGATAATGCTTTATAAATCACTATATAAAATCTATGTCTAGTTTTTTAAAGAAAATTTTTGGCACAATTATAGAGAAACCTTGGGAAGCTGAGAGAGCTCAAGTCGATGATGCTCATAGCGGTCAAACTTTTGATTTATCCGTTCAAAAATCAGCTGTGATAATTATCTTTGGTATTGCTACAGTCCTATTTAGTTTAATTTTTACTGGTTACATATACAGTGTTCCACCAGAGCAGGATACTAAATATTTGTTGAAACCCAACCTTCTTTGGATTAACACCTTTATACTTTTTGTTATCTCATTTTACTTCAACAAAACTACAAATGAATTAAAAAAATCTGAAATAATAAACATAAAAAAAAATTTATTAATAATAGGTGGTTTAAGTTATCTTTTTTTATTTGGGCAAGTAGCTTTTTGGATTCAATTAATGAAAAGTGGAAATTATGTTCAGACAAATAACTATTTTTCCTCATTCTATATTTTTACGGCCCTACATGGACTGCATCTACTTGGAGGTCTTTTTTTCTGGGGAAAAGTTGCCTCAAGAGTATTAAAAACAAAAAAGGAAAAAATTTTAGATGAAGAAAAAAATATATCCGCACTATCAATGTATTGGACATTTCTTCTCGTAGTTTGGTTAGCATTCTTTTTAATGATATATGTTTTTAATGATGCTTTTATAGAGTGGTGTAAAACTCTTGTGGCTTAGAGAAACAGTACCAATATCGAGCCGACTACCGCAACCACAATAAGCAAAATATTTACTGACTTTAAGTACCTCTTTGTTTCGGGTTTCACCCCGTCTTTTTTAAATGCCCCAGCTCCTAATGAGATAACAATGTAGAACAATAAAACTAGAGCTAAAATTGCAACAAGTATTCCGAATTTTCCTAACATTTTAAGCCTTATACAAGTTAATTATAATCATTTGGAAGACATTTTGTCATAGGTTTTTATTAAATTTCTCTTATATAAAAATCTTCATGCATGCTGGTATAATATTTCTGTTAGTAATAGTGGGTTCAGTTTTATTCCACATTTTCACACCTTGGTACTGGACTGACATAGCTTCAAACTGGCAAGGTATGGATGACACTATAACCTTGACCTTTTGGGTAGGTGGAGGTGTATTCGTGGCAGTTTGTTTGTTCATGGTTTATTGTGTTTTTCGATATTCATATAAAGAGGGTAGAAAAGCAGAATACAAACCAGAGGACAAAAAATTAGAAAAAATTTTAACGTGGGCAACAACACTAGGAGTTGCAGCTTTGCTGGCGCCAGGTTTAATAATTTGGAATCAATATGTAAATGTCCCAAAAAATGCAATAGAGGTAGACGTAATGGCTTGGCAATGGGGATGGCAATATAGGTTGCCTGGTGAAGATGGAAAACTTGGAACCACAAAAGTTACAAACATTAATGACGAAAATCCTTTTGGTATTAATGTAGACGATCCATTTGGCAGAGATGATATTCTTGTTCAAAGTGATTTTATAAATTTAGAAAACAATAAGCCAGTAAAAATTTTATTAAGATCTGTTGACGTGCTGCATAATTGGTATGTTCCACAATTTAGATCTAAAATGGATGCAGTTCCAGGTATTGTAACGTATTACTGGTTTGAACCAAATAAAGTAGGGGAGTACGAAGTTTTATGTGCTGAGTACTGTGGAGTAGGACATTACGCTATGAGAGGTGGAGTAGAAGTTCAAAGTACTGAGGATTACAATAAATGGTTGTCCGAGCAAGAAACTTTCCAGGATTTGATTGCTAAACAACAAAAATTAGAATTTGAAAACAAAAAATTAGTAAAGAATAACAATTTAATTTTAAACAAAGATATATATAAAGAGGAATAATTTATGTCAGACGAATACGAAAATAAATCAGGTTATCAAGCACAGTCTTCTGAAACAATGACAGGAACAGGCTCAGGTGTTTCACCAGACATGGACTATGTAAGGCCTGCAGAAAATCCAGAACAAGATTTGTACCATGCTCATAGTTTTATTGAGAAGTGGGTATTTTGCCAGGATGCAAAAGTTATAGGAGTTCAATATTTTTTAACAGCAGTCTTCACAGGTGTTGTAGGTTTAATTTTATCATGGCTGATGAGATTGCAACTAGGTTTTCCTGGTTTAGCAGGTTTTATAACTGCTGAACATTATTACCAATTCGTTACTATGCACGGAATGATAATGGTAGTTTACTTTTTAACTGCATTATTCCTAGGTGGATTTGGAAATTATTTAATACCATTAATGGTTGGTGCAAGAGACATGGTTTTTCCATATGTAAACATGTTAAGTTTTTGGATGTTCTTTGTAGCAGTAGCAGTTTTGATGGCTAGTTTTTTTGTTCCAGGAGGACCGACTGGTGCGGGTTGGACATTGTATCCTCCTCAAACTATTTTAGAGGGAACCCCTGGGCATGGTTGGGGAATTTTATTGATGTTAATTTCTTTATCTCTTTTCGTCATAGGTTTTACGATGGGAGGCTTGAATTATATGATTACTATTCTTCAGGCAAGAACGAGGGGAATGACACTAATGAGAATGCCATTAACTGTATGGGGTATATTTACTGCAACAGTCTTAGCAATGCTAGCATTTCCAGCACTTTTAGTCAGCTCTATAATGATGACACTAGATAAGCTTTTAGGAACAAGTTTCTTTATGCCAACTATTTTAAAAGCAGGTGAAGTTTTAGAGTATGGTGGTGGGAGTCCTATTTTGTTTCAACACTTATTCTGGTTCTTTGGGCACCCTGAAGTATACATTGTTGCTCTCCCAGCATTCGGTATAGTTTCAGATCTAATTTCAGTACATGCAAGAAAAAATATTTTTGGTTATAGAATGATGGTATGGGCAATAGTTGGTATCGGTGCATTAAGTTTCTTCGTATGGGCTCACCATATGTATGTAAGTGGAATGAACCCATGGTTTGGATTCTTTTTTGCATCCACAACTTTAATTATCGCTGTTCCAACAGCCATGAAAGTTTACAACTGGATACTTACCTTGTGGAGAGGTAATATAAGAATTAATACAGTTATGTTATGGTGTTTAGGTTTTATTGTAACGTTTGTTAACGGCGGTATAACTGGAATATTTTTAGGCAACGTTTCTGTTGACGTTCCTTTGTCTGATACATATTTCGTGGTTGCTCACTTCCACATGGTTATGGGAATTGCCCCTTTAATGGTAATTATGGGAGCTATCTATCACTGGTTTCCGTTAGTAGCTGGAAAAATGTTAGATGAAAAATTAGGTAAATGGCATTTTTGGACAACTTTCCTTGGTGCCTACTCAATTTACTTCCCGATGCACTATCTTGGATTTATAGGAGTGCCTAGAAGATATTATGAAATGTATGATAGTCCTTATATGACTTCAGGAGTTGGTCTTAACGAATTTATAAGCACAGCTGCGTTTATAGTTGGTGCAGCTCAATTAATCTTGGTGTTTAATATAGTTAAAACAATGAAGACTGGTAAAAAAGCGGAGAAAAATCCGTGGAAAGCTAATTCGTTAGAGTGGTACACCTCAACTGTTCCACCGGAACATGGAAATTTCGGAGAAAGACTTCCAGTTGTTCACAGATGGCCATATGACTATAATGTACCTGGAGCAGAAGAAGATTATTTACCTCAAACCGCAGCACCAAGCGAAGTTGCACATACAGAGGTAGAAAAAACATAATTTAATAAAATGTCTGACCCAAAAATTGAAGGTTTTGAATTAGAAAAAGGGTTTAGGGGCATGGCCAAAGATACTGGCTCTGACCAAACCATGTTCAAAGGTGTTCATTGGGGAAAGGCCATGATGTGGATCTTTCTACTAAGTGACACATTTGTTTTTAGTTGTTTTTTAATAGCCTATATGAAAGGTAGAGCATCTACACCTGTAGAGTGGCCAAACCCAAGTGAGGTTTTTGCTTTAGATGCTTTTGGTGTTCCAGTACCGTTATTACTAATTGCTCTAATGACATTTGTTTTAATAACAAGTAGTGGAACAATGGCCTTAGCAGTGAAATACGGATACGAAAGAAACAGAAAGATGTGTGGTTACCTAATTCTAGCTACAGCTTTAGGTGGATTAACATTCGTTGGTATGCAAGCTTATGAGTGGTCAAAGCTAATTCATGAGGGTGTTAGACCTTGGGAAAATCCCTTTGGAGCCGCACAATTTGGTTCATTTTTTTTCATGATAACAGGTTTTCATGGTACCCATGTATCAATTGGAGTGATCTTTTTATTTATTTATTGTTATAAGGTCTTTGCAGGCCACTATGATGAGGGAAAAAGAGGCTGGTTTACAAAAATGAGAGGGGATTATGTTGAAGTTGAAATTTTGGGCTTATATTGGCACTTTGTCGATTTAGTCTGGGTTTTCATTTTTGCATTTTTCTATTTATGGTAATTTAAATTATGGACGAAACTAATAAAAAAGAGCAACCATCTTCTACACATAAAATTGGTATTTATTTATGGATCTGGGGATTGCTTTTTGTTTTAAGTTTTTTTTCATATCTAGTTGACTGGTATCAATTCCAAGGCATGCTGAGATGGTCTCTAATATTGTTTTTTATGTTTTTAAAAGCTGGTCTGATAATGGCTTTCTTTATGCACTTGTATTGGGAAAGATATGCTCTAGTTAATGTTTTGCTGTGGCCAATGACAGCAATTGTTTGTTTCGTTGCGCTTATGGTTGCTGAAGGGAAGTATACCTTATTCTCAAGACTATTTTATTTTTTTGTAGGGGGTTAAATGGACGGTTACGATTACTTAGCAGCATTTTTAATATTTTTTCTATTTTTTATATATATAGTATGGTTTGGATACTCAGTTAAAGAAGAAAACCAAAAAGAAAATTCAGAGACGGTCAAAATTAATCCGTATGATAACATTCCATTACATAGGAAACTAATAGATAAAAAAAATGCTAAGGTCGGTTTATTCGATTTAGGAAATCATATTTTGATAGTCGGATTTATATTAGTCGTTATTTTTATTTCGCTTAACGTAACATAAAAGTGACAAGCAATATTATAAATAAAAAATCTGTTTTTGAAAATAGCATAGTAAATTTAAAGTCGTTCATTTTATTAATGAAACCACGTGTAATGTCACTTGTAATTTTTACTTGTGCAGTTGGTTTATTAACTGCGCCTGAAAATGTAACATTTTATAATTCAGTCTTTTCAATATTTTTTGTTGCGATCGGTGCTGGTGCGGCAGGTGCTCTTAACATGTGGT
Organism: uncultured Pelagibacteraceae bacterium; assembly: GCA_902570505.1. GTDB lineage: Bacteria > Pseudomonadota > Alphaproteobacteria > Pelagibacterales > Pelagibacteraceae > Pelagibacter. The sequence continues at coordinate 12,394 of CACFYR010000005.1, forward strand.
ACGAAGCCGATTTAGATAAATTAATGACTAGAACCTGCTTAAGACCAATTCCGACTGGTAAATTAAACAAAAATCAAGCATTAATTTTCGGTGCAATTTTATCCGTAGTTTCAGTATTGGGTCTATATTATTTCTCAAATTTTTTATCTGCAGCGATTTTATTTATAACAATAATGTTTTACTTATTCGTTTATACAGTTTGGTTAAAAAGAAAAACCCCACAAAATATTGTAATTGGAGGAGCATCTGGAGCATTACCTCCAGTAATAGGATGGACTATAGCAACAAATGATTTAACCATGGAGCCAATAACATTCTTTTTAATAATATTTTTTTGGACACCGTCACACTTTTGGGCTTTAAGTTTGTTTAAAGCTGATGATTATAAAAAAGCCAATATTCCAATGCTGCCACTAACAAATGGAATTGAAAATACTAAAAAAAATATATTAATTTACTCAATTTTAATGCTACCAGTTATAATTGCGCCTTATCTTATTGGTTTCGTTAGCAAAATTTATCTTTTTAGTTCTTTAATACTCACAGTTTATTACATTTACTTGTGCTATGACCTGTATAATTTCAAAAAAAATAAATTTGAAATTACAAAAGCAAAAAAAGTCTTTTCATACTCAATTTTATATTTGTTTTTACTTTTTGTATTATTCCTTGTAGATAAAATATTTTAGTTGTAGAAGTTTTTCTAAAATATGAATTATATAAGTACAAGAAATAGTGGTAAAAAAACATCCTTTGAGCATGTTTTTCTGAAAGGTTTGTCTGAGGAAGGTGGCCTTTTTATCCCTGAAAAATTAAAAAAATTTGATTATAAAGAGTTAAAGGAATTATCCAAACTCGATTACAGAAATCTTGCATTTCATATTATAAAGTTATTTACAGGAAACTTTTTAGATGAAAAGAATTTAAAAAATTTAATTGATAAATCATATTCTAACTTCAGAGAGGAAAATGTAGTTAAAATCAGTAAATTTAATCACAACCATATTCTTGAGCTTTATCATGGACCAACACTCGCATTTAAAGATATTGCAATGCAGTTAATTGGAAATTTTTATGAATATTATCTTCAAAAAAATAATAAAAAAATAAGTATTATTGTAGCTACCTCAGGAGATACTGGCGCAGCAGCGATTGATGCGATTAGAGGTAAGAAAAATATAAATATTTTTGTCCTTCATCCACATAATAAAATTTCATCGGTTCAAAGAAAACTTATGACAACAACTAGAGATGCTAATGTTTATAATTTAGCAATCGAAGGTAATTTTGATGATTGTCAAAATTTAGTTAAATCGATGTTTTCTGATATTACTTTTGCGAACTCTATAAATATGTCTGGGGTAAATTCTATAAATTGGGCAAGAATTGTTGCTCAAACTGTTTATTATTTTTATTCTTATTTTCAAATAGGAAAACAGAATATATCTTTTTCCGTACCAACAGGAAACTTTGGTGACGTCTATGCTGGTTACATTGCAAAAAAAATGGGCTTGCCAATAAGTAAACTTATAGTTGCTACAAATCAAAACGATATTTTACATAGAGCCATTTCAAAGGGAGATTACAAATCCAGTAAAGTTCAAGAGACTATATCTCCAAGTATGGATATTCAGGTTGCTAGTAACTTTGAAAGATTACTCTACGACTTATATGATAAAAATTGTGAAAAGGTAAAAAACATAATGAATAGCATAAAGGATAATTCATTTAAAATAGATCAGGATAAACTAAAAGATTTACAGATTGATTTTGTCTCAGAAAGCTTAAATGAAAATGAAATTATTACTACAATAAAAAAATTTTACGAAGAAAATAAAATTGTTATCGATCCTCATACTGCAATAGGAGTGGGTGCTGTTGAAAAACTAAATCTAAGTGACGTAGTTATTTTATCAACTGCTCATCCTTGTAAATTTCCTGTAGCAATAGAAAAAGCAATCTCAAAAATTGAAAAACTACCCGAAAGTCTTAATTATGTTAACGATAAAGAGGAAAAATTTGACGTGATTTCAAACGATTTAGAAAAAGTTAAAGATTATGTATTAAGATCAATATGAAAATAAAAATAAATGATCAAATTCCAGATATAGAAATTTACCAATTAGTTAATGGTGAGCCACAAAAAAGTAAATTAATGGATACCTTGGGTAAAGAAAAAATTATTCTATTTGGTCTACCTGGAGCGTTTACATCTACTTGTTCAAAACTCCATTTACCAGGCTTTGTTAAAAATGCTGAAAATATAAGAGCGAAAGGAATAAAAGAAATATTCTGTCTATCTGTGAATGATCCATATGTAATGAACGCTTGGGGTGAGGTGAACAATATAGGTAATAAAATTAGAATGTTGTCTGATCCATATTTATCTTTTACCAGTTCCATTGGTGCTGAGGTTGATAGAAATTCAAAAGGAATGGGAATTAGATCAAGTCGTTATACAATGGTGATTGAAAATTTGAAAATATTAAATATCCAGGTTGAAAAAGAAACTAAACTATGTGGTCTGTCTTCAGCAGAGACTATTTTAGATATTCTTTAATTATTTATAAATTCCAATTCTAAGTGTACAAATTAACCATTTGCTGATGAACGTGCCAATAAATCCACTTCATTGTTTAACTCATCAGATGAGTGTGCTTTAACCCAAATCCACTCAATATCAAAAGCACTAGATAAGTTATCAAGTTCTGTCCAAAGTTCTTTATTTTTAACATTCTTTTTATCTGCGGTTTTCCAACCATTCTTTTTCCAATTCTGTATCCATTCTGTTATCCCTGATTTTACGTATTTAGAATCTGTAAAAATTTGAACTTTGGAACCTTTGGGTATTTTTTTAAGAGCCATTATAGGCGCTGTCAATTCCATCTGATTATTTGTTGAGTTTTCCTTGCTACCTTTTATTTCTGTTTTTTTGTTATCATTTATTATTATCGCCGCCCATCCTCCCTTACCAGGATTCTCCAAGCAAGATCCATCTGTATAAACTTTTATCATTTCAAGTACTCGCTAAATTTTTTAATTTTTTTGTGAAAAATCAATTTATCTAAATATTCTCTTGGATTTTTTTTCTTAATAATTGCATTTTTTGGTGTATTTAAATAATCATAAGATCTTGTTAATAAATACCTTAAAGCTGATCCTCTACATAATATATTGAAATTAATTTTTTCGCTAATTGTTAGCTTTCTTTTAGATTCATATCCTTTAATTAGGTTATAGGATTTTTTTCTATTTAGAACAAATTTATTTTTTTTCCTCTCGAAACATAATGCGTTTATACAAGTAGCCAACTCATACGCATAAAAATCTGTACATGAAAAATAAAAATCAATGAAACCGTAAAATTTTTTTTTGTAAAAAAATATATTATCAATAAACAAGTCTGAGTGTATTACACCGTTTGGTAAATTTTTAGGCCAATTTTTAACTAATTTGTTAATATCTGACCTCATATGGTTTTTCAAATTTTTTGATAATTTATTTATTCTTTTATCAATTTTATTTAAAATCTTATGTAATAACTTAATTGATAAAGAATTTTTTCTATTAATTTTAAGTTTTTTTGTAGCCTTGTGTAATTCAGCAACATTTTTACCAATTTGCATACAGTCTGATGGGCTTAGTTTCTTTTTGTCTCCACCTTTAAGAAAAGTAACTAAACAAGCATTTTTGCTCTTTATTTTAAATAAATAAGATCCTTTTTTATTTTTAATTGGACTGGGACATACTATTTTAAGCTTTGAAAGACCATGCATCAGTTTCATAAAAAATGGCAAATCTTTTTTATTCACCCTCTTTTCAAATATTGTAAGAACTGTTTTTTCTTTCTTAAACTCTAAATAGTAATTAGTATTTTCTATCCCTTTTTTTATGCCATGGTAATTTATTACTTTTCCTAATTTGAAGTTGTTTTCAATTTTGCTGATATCTGTTTTATTTATTTTAGTAAATACAGCCATTAATTTAACTTACCAGGAATTTTAAAAGTAACATCCTCTTTTATGACTTCAGTATTTTCGATTTTGATATTGTATTTTTTTTTTAAATTATCAATAAATTCTTCAACTAGTATTTCTGGCGCTGATGCACCAGATGATATACCAATTGTTTTACATTTATCAATTTTATCAAATGGTATTTCACTCTCCGAATGGATAAGTAATGAATTTTCACATCCAGATTTTTTGGCTACCTCAACTAATCTCACTGAATTTGATGAGTTTCTGCTTCCAATTACAAAAAACATATCACAGAAACTTGCAATTTTCTTAACAGCAGATTGTCTATTAGTTGTTGCATAGCAAATATCGTCTTTTTTTGGTTCTTTTATTTCTGGAAATTTTCTCTTTAACTCTGCAATTATATCTTTTGTGTCGTCTACCGATAATGTTGTTTGAGTGACATATGCTAAATCTTTATTAGATGTATTTTCATATTTTCTAGCATCTTCAATATTTTCTATTAAATCAATTCCTCCATTCTCTATCTGCCCCATTGTTCCAATAACCTCAGGGTGATTTCTATGCCCTATTAATAAAATATGATCTCCTTTTTTATTAAGGTTTTCTGCTTCTCTGTGTACTTTTGATACCAGTGGACATGTAGCATCTATATAATCCATTTTTAAATTTTCTGCTTGTTCCGGTATAGATTTTGGTACTCCATGTGCAGAAAAAATTACTGGTCTAGACTTATCCTTTATCTCATCTAATTCTTCAACAAATATAGCTCCTATTTTTTTTAAACTTTCAACAACATGTTTGTTATGAACTATTTCGTGTCTAACATAAACGGGTGAACCATACTTTTCTAAACTTTTTTTGACTATCTCAATGGCTCTATCAACGCCAGCACAAAACCCTCTTGGAGAGGCTAAATAAATTTTAATTTGTTTATCTCTCATTTTTTTCTTTTCTAAAAAATGGAATTAAAAATATTAAACATGCAACTAAGAAAAACAAGCTGCCAAACATAGCCCAGAAATTTCCAATACTCGATATCGTAAAACCAATTGCTGATATTATAAATAAAATCCAACCTAATAAGTTTATATTTTTATTTCTCATTTTTTTCGATTAAATACTCAAGCAATATATGTGGAAAAGTTAATGACGCCAATCCAATAAATATTACTTTATATATAGCATTATTTAATTCAAAAAAATTATTAAGACTATAAATAGATATTAGATATACCCCAGCAGTTACAAGGGTGAGTGGTAAAGCTTTTTTTATAAATTTTTTAAGTCCCAGTTTAAAACTCTTATCTAACTCAAAAATTAGCGTCAAACTATGTCTTATTGAGTGTAAAAAACAGAAATAAATTGTAAATGCTAATATTGGATTTAAAAAGTAATTTATTAAAATTATAGATGAGAAATCCATAATAGATATTGTGCTATCGTCAATATTTTTGAATTTTGACAGCATCAATCCTGCTATAAAACTTATTAAAAGAAATATTAATAAGATCTCTTTAGAAATAAGAAATTCTGTAAATAGATTAAATTTTAGAATTAGAAAAATCTCATTAGTCTTATCATAATTAAATAATAATGGAGCTAAGATGATCGATGATCCTTTTAAAAGAAATAAAACATCTTTTTCAATACCTTCGATGTTTAATTTAAAAACCGTATCCTCTTTGCCAAAATGGTAACTTGCGACTAAAAGAAAAATCATAAGTAAAAAATTTGGTAATAAAATCCAGAATAAAATGATAAAAATTGCTAAGCATACATAAGCAGTATAAAATTTTTCTATCTGCTTAATTTTGAAAATTTTTAACAATTTTTTTCCTTTTAAATTATCCAAAGAACCATGCGATATTCCTATTGACATTATTAATAACAAACAAAGTATTAAAAAATTTTGATCTTTTATAAAACTAACTGATGACAAAAAAATACAAATATTAAAAAAAACTAATGAGTGGAAAAAATCTATTTTTTTTTGCATTTTAAATTATTTCTTTAATAAAAATAGTTTTAGGCATTTTTAATATTATGCTTATATCATCAATAATATTACTCTTATTGGACAAAAATCTTACTACTTTTTCATTATTCACTGTGAACATATTATAAAAAATCTCTGGCATACGTCCAGGGTGCTTAGTTAGGACTTTTAGAAAAATTTTATCTAAATATTTATATTTTTTTTGAATTTCAAAATTTTTTATTTTATTTATTTTTTCAATATTCTTACAAATATATTTGCTATGATCTTGTATATTTAAGAATGTATAACCTGTACTTAGCCTAGTCATTCCTCCTGCAGTTCCAATAAATATTTCATTTTTTTTCTTAACTATTTCTGGATAAAAAAGAGGTATTTTACCTTGTTCTTTATACATAATTTTGTAATTTTTTATTTTTAATTTTTTTTCTATATAGTTAATTAGTTGATCTTGATAGTTTTTTTCTGAGTCATCTTGCATGTTAGATATCCATGTCGACTCAACCAATGCTCTATTTTCAGAATAGGGTAAAGTATAAAAAAAATGAACACTATCTTTTTGATCGCAATCAAAATCCATCAAATTCATAATTTCTTTATCAAAAATTTTCTTATCAGTTTCAATTTCAATTCCACCAAAGTGTTGCCAAAGATTGTTTTTACCAGATTTAATATTGGCTAAACTATTGAATATTATTGCATCACCTACATTTAAATTCTCAATCGTTTTTAAAAAACTAATTTTTTTATTTCTTTTTAATTTTTTAATTATTTTATTGTAAAAAAGGCCACTATCAATTGATTGATATGGAGTTTTGACACAATTGATATAATTAGTTTTATCTGTAATATGAACAGAAAAATTATCCCAACTTTTAATGACGCAATCCTCAAAATTATGAGGTCTTATTCTCCAAAATGACCAAGTTTTGTCTCTAATATAGTTTGTGCGAGGCTCGATAATAGCTAAAGATTTATTTTCAAGTTTATTATTAATTTCCAATTCATAAGCTAAGGATAAACCGGCACAACCTCCTCCAATTATAATATAATTAAAATCTTTCATTTAAATTTATTTCTTTATTTACGTCTTCATGACGTAAATTATATGAATTATTTACGGGTTTTAAAAATATTAATATAATAAAATCAAATAAACTTAAAAATGTTTGTTTAATTTTTCCTGCATTTGTTACAAATATTTTCCCTGCTCTCTCGTAATCTTCTAGATCTTTTTTTTTTAATATTTCATAACCAATTTGTCTATAGACTCTACGAGCAACTAAAATTGCAAATCTACAAGAAATAGGAATTTCTTTTATTGATTTAAACGAACTATTATAAAATAAGTCCGCTAATTTAAGCGTTTCTTTAATTGTTATAATATCATGGTCAATGTATTCTCTATTACGCTTTTTATCTTCAATAACATCTCTAGCAATATTTGTAAGCTGCATAGCTATCCCTAAATCAATAGCTGAGTTTAAACCTCTTTCTGAATTAACTCTTAATATTTTTGCCATCATTAACCCAACCGTTCCAGCAACTCTATATGAGTAAATCAGCAGATCTTTTCTACTATTTAATTTAACTTTTTCCTCTAAATCTGTCTCTACACCATCGAATAAATCTTCTATGATTTTAGTTGAAATAGAAAATTCATCAATTAAGTCCCACATCTTTTCGATCTTACTTGAACTAAAATCTTTTTCAAAAAATTTCTTTTTAAATTTAATTAGATTTTTTTTTTTTAAATGTAAATTTTCCTCGTCATCTACAATATTATCTACTGTCCGACAAAAATCATATAAAGCTGAACAACTTTTATATTTTATTTTTGGCAAAAAAAATCCAGCCCAGTTAAATGACTTCGCATAAATTGATAAGTAATTTTTTGCCATTAAATAATTTTATCTAAAACTTTTGCTGAGGAAAGAACGCCAGGCACTCCTGCACCCGGGTGAGTACCAGCTCCAACAAAATATAATCCTTTACATATCTCAGATTTATTATGAAATCTAAAATAGGCAGATTGACTAAATTTTGGCTGTATTGAAAAACCAGATCCGTATTTAGTATTTAATTCATTCTCAAAATAATCAGGTGTTAGATAAAAATCCTCTACAATATTGTCTTTTAAATCTGGAAGTAAATGATCTTGCATTTTTTTTATAACCAGGTTTTTCATTTTATCACCTTCATCTTTCCAATTAATTTTAGATTGATTATTGGGCACTGGGACTAATACATAAAAACAGTCATGCCCATCCGGAGCCATAGATTTGTCTGTAGCTGAGGGTCTATGAAGATAATAACTAATATCATTATTCAATTTTTTATTTTCAAAAATATCTTTTAAATGTTCTTCGTATTTATTGCCAAATTTAATTGTATGATGTGCTACGTTTTCATATACTTTTTTAGTTCCGAAATAGTAAACAAATAGTCCCATGGAATAGTCCATTCTTTTTCTTTTCCAATCAAATAAAGAATTTTTTTTATTATTAATTAAGTGATCGTATACACTAGGAGGATCTGCATTACATATTATATTATCAGCATATATTTTATCTGAATTATTGATTTCTAAAGATTTAATTATTCCGTTTTCTGTAAAAAATTTTGTTGCTTCAGACTTTTTTAAAATTTCTATATTTTCTTCTAACATTAATTTCTCTAACCCTGTTATAATTGCACCTGTTCCACCCATAGAGTAATGAATACCCCATTTTTTTTCTAAGTATAAAATAAGTCCATAAATTGATGTTGTTGTAAATGGATTTCCCCCAACTAATAAAGGATGCATACTAAGCATTCGTCTTAATTTTTCATTTTCAATATAGGATGAGACTAAAGAATATACTGATTTATAACTTTTTAAGTTTAATAAAGCTGGAAGTTGTTTCATCATAAAAAATGGTTTATCAAAAGGAACATCAGATAATTCAGTAAAACCTTTATCAAATATTTTTTTTGTAAATTCGACAAGTTTTATGTAACCATTCACATCTTTTTCATTTATATTTTTTATCTGTTTTTTCATAGAATTTTCATCACCTGAGTAATCAAATTTAAATCCGTCTTCAAAGACAAATCTGTACCAAATATCCAAAGGTTTAATGTTAATATAATCAGCAGGTTTTTTATTAAAAAGTTCGAATAATTCGTAAATTAGATGTGGGGCCGTAATAACAGTAGGACCACCATCGAATTTAAAACCATTTCTTTCAAACACTCTAGCTCTACCTCCAAGGTCCGAATGTTTTTCTACTAGCGTTACATGATGCCCTTTTGCTTTAAGACGTAAAGCTGCTGCTATTCCACCAAATCCTGACCCAATGATTACAGATTTCATAGGTATAATTTATATTATTTTTTAAAAAAGTAACGAAATTAGTTTAAGAATTTATTTTTTTAAGTTCAGATTTTGTTTCTGCTAGGTTTTTTTCAAATAATGCATCCATCTTAGATTTGTCTACTGATGTGGATATTATTTTTTTGACAGAGTCTAATGCTATTTTTATTGATGTGTTTTTAATCTCTTTAATTGCACTTTCTTTCATTTGAGCGATTTTATTTTTTGCAAGATTTTTCTTTAATTCTGCTGACTGGTGATATTTATCATTCATTTCAATTATCATTTTTTCTGTATCGTCTTTTGCTTTATTTAATATTTCGTTACTTTGTTTTTTTGCAGTATCTAATTTAGTTTGGGCCTTACTCAAAAGCTCTTTAGACTCATTTCTTAATTTTTCACTTTCAGATATTTCAGTTTTTATATCTGAAATCATTTTGCTTAGTAAATCGCTAACTTTTTGAGGGATTTTAAAATAAATTAAAACTGCAATAAAAATTATGAAGGATACCGCAACCCAAAAAGTAGAATCAAACACCATAATATTTATCTCTACCTTTCTTTGACAAATCTTCAACAATAGCCGAAATACTACTTTGATTTATATCTGCACCAATTAACTGCTTTAACAAATCTTTAGAGGTATCTATAGCAATTTTCTGAATTTTGTCTGGAGATCTTTTTTTAAGATCTTCGATTTCTTTCTCTGCCAAAACAATTTCAGAATTTATTTCATTTTCTAGCGCATCTTTTTTTAAGTTTATCTCACTTTTTATTTTTATCTTAGCGTCATTAATAATACCTTTAGCCTTCAATCTGCTATCCTCAATTATTTTTTCGTATTCTTTTATTTTTGCCTCACTTTCCTCTCTGTGTTTTTCCGCCATTTCTATGTTTTCTAAAATCTGAGATTTTCTGTTTTCAAGATTTTCACTAATCATAGGTAAAACAAATTTTGATAGAAATATAAACAGAAAACCAAAAGAGATAGTAAGCCAAAAAATTTGGGATATCCAAAACTCTGGATCTAATTGAGGCATACCTCCACTTTCTGCACCGTATGCATAAGCAGAAGCTGCAAATAAAAATAGTATTGACTTAATAAACAAATCTATTCTCATTACTAGAATGCAAATAATATAATTAATGCAACTACCAATCCAAATAAACCTGTAGCTTCAGCCAATGCGAAACCTAGAAGTAAGTTCGGAAACTGTTTCTGAGCTGCCGAAGGATTTCTCATCGCTCCGGACAAATAATTTCCAAAAATTATTCCTATGCCTACACCAGCACCAGCTAATGCGATTGCTGCTAGTCCTGCTCCGATCATTTTTGCTGCTTCTAATTCCATTTTATCCTCCTTAAAGTTAATGGTGTAAATTTAATGCATCATTTAAATAAATGCATGTTAAAATTGCAAAAACATAAGCTTGAAGAAACGCAACTAAAATTTCCAAACCTGTTAATGCAACAGAAAAGCTAAGTGGCAACCAACCTCCTACAACTCCAAGGCTTACTACAAACCCTCCAAAAACCTTCATCATAGTGTGTCCAGCCATCATGTTTGCAAACAGTCTGACTGATAGACTAATTGGTCTACTTAAATAAGATATAATTTCAATAATTACTATTAAAGGCAATAATACCATTGGAACTCCACTTGGGACAAACAATTTTAAATATCCAAAACCGTGTTTAATAAAACCAATGATGGTTACTCCTACAAAAATGAATGCTGCCAATACAAAGGTTACAATTATGTGGCTGGTTACTGTGAAAGAGTAGGGTATCATTCCCAACATATTACAAAATAATACAAACATGAACAAAGAGAATATAAAAGAAAAATAAGGTTTAGCCTTTGTTCCTGCTGTGTCACTTATCATTTTCGATACAAAAGTATAGCTTAGTTCCGTAAGCAGTTGTATTTTATTAGGTACTAAACTATTTTTTTTAGACCCAATTTTAAAAATAACGAAAATTAATATAGAGCTCACTACCATGAACAAGCTAGCATTAGTGAATGATAAGTCTACATCGCCTATCTTTATTTCAGGACCAATCCTATAAACGTTGAATTGGTACATTGGATTTGCTGCCATAGTGTCTTTACTTTTGTAATTTTTTTGCAGATTTAATTACATTCATAATACCAGCAATTACTCCTACAAAAAAAAATATTAAAATTAACCATGGTTTAGTACCAAACCATTTATCTAAAATAAACCCAATAATTGTCCCAACTACCACCGCAGATACTAATTCTGTGCTCATTTTGAAAGCTTGTCCAATATTCGATTTAGGTTCACTGGTTTTTTTATTAAATTTGGCTTTAGATTTTTCTTTTGCAATCTTTAGGCGAGTTTTGAAATCATCAGTTGACATTTCATGCGACCATACTTTCTGCTTTTTGTAAGTCAACAGCAACTAATTGGCTAATACCCTTTTCAGGCATTGTGACACCATATAATCTATCCATTTTTGACATCGTTAAAGCGTGATGGGTAACTATAATAAATCTAGTAGATGTAATTTTAGTTAGTTCAGTTAAAAGATTACAAAATCTTGTTACATTTGCATCGTCTAGTGGTGCATCTACTTCATCTAGGACACAAATCGGGGATGGGTTAGTTAAAAATACTGCAAACACTAAAGATAAAGCAGTTAAAGCTTGCTCACCTCCGGATAATAAAGTTATAGATTGTAATCTTTTACCCGGAGGACTGACTAGCATTTCAAGACCGGCATCAAGCGGATCATCTGAGTCAACTAATTCTAATTTAGCATTTCCTCCATTAAAAAGTTTTGTATAAACTTCATTAAATTTTCTATTAACTTTTTCATATGCTTCGAGAAGTCTTTCCCTGCCTTTTCGATTTAACTCTGAAATACTCTCTTTTAATTTAATTATAGCTGTTACGAGATCTTGTCTGTCCTTTTCCATTTTTTTGATTTCATCTTCATACTTAGAAGTCTCTTCATCAGCTCTTAAATTTACAGATCCTAATTTCTCTCTTTCCCTTTTTTTTTGATCTAATAATTCTTCCTGTGTTAAAGCATCAGGTAATTCTTTTTCTGAACTTAAATTTGAAAAATTAAATAGAGACTCTTCGTTTAATTCTAATTCATTTCTAATTCTATCTAGTAAATCCATTCTTCTTTTATTCAAACCTTCAACTGTAGCACTTGAGCTTGCCTTCCTCTCCCTGATTTGTATTGAATCCTCTTTTGTAATATTTAGATCTTTTCTCAATTGAGAAATTAGATTTTCAATATCATTTATTTTTAACTCATTATTATTTTTTTCCTCCTCTGATATTCTTAAACTTTCAGATATTTTTCCTTTTTTTTCAGCTTGGGATTGAGGTTGATTTTCAAGAATTTTAAGTTTCATATTAAAGTTATTTTTTCTATTATTTAATTCATCAATCATCTTCTCTGATTTAGACAATAAATTTTTCCAACTTTCTATTTCAGTTGAAATAATTTCAATTCTCTGACGCCTTTTTATTGTTTCTTTTCTAAAAATTTTGTTTTCACTAAAGCTATTTGTATAAAGCTCAATAATTTTGTCGAAATCATCTAACAATTTTAATGCATCAACATTTTTATTTTCTTTAATTAAATATTTTATTCTATTTATTTCACTTTTAAGTTTGTCTTTAGCGCTTTCTAAATCTAAATTTGATAATTTTTCATTTTCAAAATATTTTGAATCAATATTTATTAACTCATTTTTTTCTTCTTTAAGACGTTTTTCATTTGAATTTGCATCAATAACTACACTTTTTTCTCTATCCTCATCGTCTTCAATAGTTTTTATAGATAACTTTAAACTTTCAATTTCTTCTCTAAGTCTTCCACTTTCTTCATCAATACCTTTAAGTTCTAAATTTAACCTTTGTATTTTTGAAATATTTTCCATATTTTTTTCACGTATTGGATTTACATTATCAATATTGTCTTTAATTTTTTTTTCAATTTCGCTTAATTTAATATTAAATTTCTCTACCTCTGTATCTGCTTCAGAGTTAATTTCATTTTCTATTTTTATTTCATCATCAATTTCTTTAAGTTTTAAATAATAAAGACCTGCCTCAATTTTTTTAATTTCGTCAGAAATTAGTTTATACTTTTGTGCCTCCTCAGCCTGTTTTTGAAGGTTGAATAATTGTTTTTCTTGTTGTCTTCTAAGCTCATCAGCTCTTTTTAAATTATTTTCTGCCGCACTTAATCTTAGCTCTGCTTCATGTCTTCTAACATGTAGTCCTGATATTCCAGCTGCCTCCTCAAGTATTGCTCTTCTATCCGAAGGTTTGGCAGTAACCAATGAACCAATTCTTCCCTGGCTAATCATAGAGGGTGAGTGAGCGCCTGTAGACAAGTCTGCAAAAAACATTTGTGCATCTTTCGCTCTTACTTCTTTATCGTTAATATAAAATTTAGATCCCTTATCCTTTTCAATTTTTCTTCTAATTTCAATATCGTCTAAATTACTATATTGATTAGGACCATCTTTTGTTTCATTCGTTAAATTGATTGATACTTCTGCTATATTTTTTGAGGGCTTATTTGAGGTCCCAGAAAAAATTACATCTTCCATGCCAGAGCCTCTCATGCTTTTCGCAGATGTCTCACCCATACACCATCTTAATGACTCCACAATATTTGATTTTCCGCAACCATTAGGCCCAACGATCCCTGTTAAACCATCCTCAATTTGAAATTCTGTTCTTTCCGCAAAAGATTTAAAACCATTTAATTGAATTTTTTTAAATTCCATTTAAGGATTTATAACATTTTTTTAAGAATTTTTTCCAAATTTTTATAGTTTAAAGTTTTATTAAACTTTTTATCATTTATTATTAAAGTAGGGGTTGCTTCGATTTCATATTGTTTAAAACCATCGATTCGTTCTTCCAAGATATAATCCTCAATTTTTTTATTGTTTATACAATTTTCAAAATCTAAATTAAATTCACTATTGATAATTAGTTTTTCTAAATTTTTATTGATTTCAAGAATATTAGTTCCTTTTATCCAAGTATCTTGATTATAGTAAAGAAAATGAAGAATATCAGAGGCTCCATCATTTTTACAATGAGCTATTTTAGCAGCATTTAACGCAGCCAAATCTAATGGAAAGTTTCTAAACTCAATATTTATCTTTCCTTCATCTATAAACTCTTTTTTTAATTCAGGATAAACATCTCTATGAAAATTTGCACAATGGCTACAGGTTAAAGACTCATAAACAATAAGTTTTACTTTTGCATTTTTATTCCCCTCAACAATAGATAAAAAATTGTCATCAGCAAAAATATTATTTGTATTTAAAAATATAAATATAAGTAAAAATATTTTTTTCATCTTTGTTTATATACTTTCATAAATTCTGACAATGAATTCTTCAATGCTGAATTTTTAATATTATTTGTGTGTAGTTTTAGACTACTTTTTGTCGCGTTAATATTTTTAAAGTCCTTAACTGAATCTATATGTTTATTAAAAGTTTTAAGTTTAATCATATTTATAACTTCTTTTCCAAAAAAATAGTTTATTTTATCAATAATTTTTTGTTTAGCGTATTCTAATTCTACTTCAAAACCACGTTGAACCATAATAAGTAAACATTTATTTTTTTGATTAATTTTTTTAAAAGATTTAGGGTAACAAATTTTAAACAATTCATCTCCAACTAAATATTTCCAATTTTCTAAAGTCTTTGAGTATATCTCGCCTTTCTTAACAATTATTTTTTTTACTTTTGTGGGTAAAGTATCTTTAAAAGATCTTAATCCTTGAATCGAATTATATCTCTGTCTATTATTATTTTTAATCTTCATATGACTAACCAAAATATATCAAATAAAATTTTACATTGGTATGATAATAATAAAAGAGATCTACCATGGAGAAAGCCAAAAAATAAAAAACAATCTGAATATTTTACATTAGTCAGTGAAGTAATGTTACAACAGACACAAGTATCAACGGTTGTACCTTATTTTATTAGATTTGTTCATGAGATACCTAACTTAAAGATTTTATCGAGAGTAAATAACAAAAAATTGCTAAAACTTTGGGAGGGACTTGGATATTACACTAGAGCAAAAAATTTAAAAAAAACTGCGCAATTTCTAGTATCAAAATTTAAAAGCAAAATTCCAAATGATCTTAATAGTTTGAAAAAATTGCCAGGAATAGGAGATTATACTTCAAAAGCTATATTATCATTAGAGTTTAATAAAAAGGTTATACCAATTGACGGAAATATTGAAAGACTGTTAAAAAGAATTTTTTTTTTAAGAACGATAAAAGAAATTAATAAAGAAAACATAATTAAGAAATCTCATTTACTAGGTTATTCAAATCGTCAAAGAGATTATGTTCAATCTTTAATGGAACTTGGATCCCTGATATGTAAACCAAAACAACCATTATGTAATCTATGTCCAATAAATAGTTTATGTATATCTTTTAAAAAAAAAAATTTTGAAATAATAAAAAAATTTAAAAAAAACAAAACTAAATATTTTGAAGCAAATATTTATTATAGCAAAAATAAAATATTATTGATAAAAAATGAAAAATATAATTTTCTTAAAAATCATTTAATTTTTCCCATGGATGAAATAAATAAATACAAATTTTTTTCATCATCAAAAATAAAAACATCAATTAAAATTTCAAATATTGATATGAAAATAATAATAAATAAGAACAATAAAATTCCTAATAAAAAAGGTAAAGTTATAAATACGAATAAATTTAAACATGAGATAATACCATCATTTACAAAAAAACTATTTAGAGTAGCATCAAGTCATCAATGAAAAAAATAATTATAGTTGGTGCTGGAATATCAGGTTTATACTTCGCAAATTTATTGGAAATAAACGGTAATTATGATTATAAAATTTTAGAAAAAAGATCGAGTTTAGATTTAAATGACGGATATGGTATTCAACTATCTGTTAATGCTATAAAATTATTAAACAAGGTAGGATTTAAAAACTTAGCTGTCCACGATGTGCATTATCCATCTAATATAAACTTTTATAAAGCAAACAATTGTAAATTAATTTCTAAAATTAATATTTCACAATTTAATCAACAAGGAAATTTTTACACTACCTTAAAAAGATCTGTTTTGATCGATTTTTTACTTAAAAATATACCAAGAGATAAAATAATATTTAATTCAAGAATTCAAAGTATTGATCATGAAAGAAATTTAAAAATTAATACATTAGACAAATCTTGGGATGCAGATCATTTAATAATAAGTGATGGTATTTTTTCTAAAAGTAAAGAAATGATTTTAAAAAGTTCAAATTTCATAAAGTATTACAATTCTGTTGCATTAAGAGCTACGCTTAAAAATTTGGATATTAACGATATATCTTTATTTCTAGGTCCGAAATTCCATTTTGTAATTTATCCAGTCAATCAGGATAATGAATACAATTTTATAGCCATAATAAGAGATAAAAATGCAAATAAAGATGATGAAATTTTTAAACAAAAATTGTTAGAAAGTCATACTGAGAATATTTTTTCTAAAACATCTTACAAACTAAGCGATAAACTTGAAAATATTTCGATTTATCCAGTTTTTGTTAGTAGAGATTTTAACATCCCATCAAACAAAAATATTTTTTTAACTGGCGACGCTTTATTTGCCTTCCCTCCCTCTTTTGCGCAAGGCGCCGCACAATCAATAGAGTCGTCATATGAAACTTATGAAAATATACAGGGTATAAATAATAATTATTATGAAAACAGAAGGATAAGAATAAAAAAAATAAATTCGCGATCTGAATTTAATTATTTTGCGTTCCATATTTCAAACCCAATTTTTGCGTCAGTTAGGGATTTATCTATTAAATATTTAAGTAATAATAAAAGTTTTTTGAATAATTATTTAAGGAAAATTTATAATAATAAATAAATATTATAAAAAAAGAGATTTTAATTAGCTGGTTTTGGAATTAATTTTTGTCTAAGTTCGTCAATAGGTTTTAATCTATCTCCCGATTGATAATACCAATAGGTCCATCCATTACAGCTTTCTGAACCTAATATTTTGGCGGCGACCTTGTGAATTGAACCCTCAGAGTCTTTATACTTAATGCTCCCATCTACCATTATTCTAGCGTTTATCTCTTTCTTTTGATCATAGATCTTCGTACCAGGTTTTATAACACCTAATTCAATTAAAGATCCAAATGGAATTCTTGGTTTTGATTTATTATTTTCAATTGTATCTAAGTTATTATCCTCAATTTGTTTTGTTGCATGTATTCTCTTTTTTGCAGATAAAAAATAATTTTTATTTTGTTCGATTCCGAAATATGCTCTACCAAGTTTTTTAGCAACCACCGCCGTTGTTCCTGTACCCAAGAATGGATCAAAAATAGTATCTCCTTTATTTGTAGAAGCTAAGATAATTCTATGAAGTAAAGATTCTGGTTTTTGCGTAGAGTGTATTTTTTTTCCATTTTTTTTTATTCTCTCTTTCCCACTACATATGGGTATTAACCAATCTGATCTCATTTGAAGATCGTCATTCAAACATTTTAAGGATTGATAATTAAATGTGTATTTAGAATTTTTATTTTTTGAAGCCCAAATAAGTGTTTCGTGGGCGTTGGTAAATCGAGTTCCCTTAAAGTTAGGCATAGGATTATTTTTTCTCCATATTACGTCATTTAAAATCCAGTAATCCAAGTTTTGTAGGTGAAATCCTAATCTAAAAATATTGTGATATGATCCAATAACCCAAATAGTTCCATTATCTTTTAAAATTCTCTTGCATTCTTGTAACCATATAAGTGAAAATTCGTCGTAACTTTTAAAATTTTGAAACTTATCCCAGTCATCATCAACACTTTTGACTTTTGAATTATCAGGTCTTCGTAAGTTTTCGCCAAGTTGCATATTGTAGGGTGGGTCAGCAAATATTAAGTCAAAGCTTTTGTCAGGAATTTTTTTTATTTCTTCTAGACAATTTCCATTAATAATTTTATTTCTTAAATTTGTTTTATTCATTTCTAAAAATCAAATTAGACTCCAGTAACGAGTCCTCGTCAACTTCAGATTGAATTATTTGTATTTGATTTGTGTGTGAGATTTCACCACTCTCAACATGTTGTATACTGGCTTAAATTTTTTACGGTGAAATTTAGTAATTCCTAATTTTTTTATAGCTTTTAAATGTTTATTAGTGCCATAGCCTGCATTTTGGTCCCAGAAGTACCCTTTGTATTTTTTTGATATTTTTTTTATTAATTTATCTCTTGCTACCTTTGCAATTATAGATGCAGCAGAGATTTCAGGAATTCTCTGGTCACCTTTAATTACAGACTTTAATTTATAATTATCTACGATTGGAATTTTGTTACCATCAACTAATACTAAGGTAGGTTTCTTTTTTAAATTCTTAATTGCTCTTTCCATTGCTAACAAACTTGCTTTGAGAATATTATATTTTTCAATTTCCTTAATAGATGCTGTTCCTATTGACCACTTTGAATTATTTTTAATATATATGTTTAACTTTTCTCTTTTTGTCTTCGTTAATTTTTTTGAGTCTTTTAATTTTTTTGTCTCTACATTGTTGTTAAGTATTACAGCAGCAGCATATACAGGACCAATTAAACTACCTCTACCAACTTCATCCACCCCAGCAATTATTTTTTTCATTATAATTTAATATTTATTAAATCTATCTTTTTTTTTATTACTTTTAAATCCAACCAAGAATACTTTTTTTGCTCAGGCTGCCTAAGTAAATATGCAGGGTGAAATGTTACAATAGAATTGTATACTTTATCGTTAATAATAATTTCTTTCCATGTACCTCTAATCTTTGAAATTTTTACATTTGATCCAAGAAGCGACTCCATTGCAGTGCTTCCTAATAAAATTAAAATTTTTGGGTTTATAATTGATATGTGTTTTCTTAAATAATAAGAATACTTATTTATCTCAGATTTTTCAGGTTTTCTATTGTTTGGGGGTCTAAAGTTAACTACATTGGTGATATAAACCTTATTTCTTTCAATATTAATTGCTTTCAACATTTTATTTAAAAGTAATCCCGCTTCCCCTACAAATGGCTTACCTAACTCATCTTCTCTCTGCCCAGGACCTTCCCCAACAATCATTATTGAGCTGTTAAAATCTCCATCACTAAATACTAATTTATTTGAGTTGTTTTTTAGTTCGCAGTCCTTGATTTCACTAATTTCTTTTTCCAAATTTTTTAAAAGTGATGATTTATCAATCTGTTCTGAAGGTATATGAAATCTATTTATAGGCTTATTTTCATACTCAAATTCCAATTCAAAAGATTGCAAAATGTCATTTTGATTTTTAGGATTTAAAAGCATAAAATAAGCAATGTTAAAAAAATTTTTAATTTTTACTATTTTATTTTTATATCAGACAAATTCCAAATCAGCATCAACAGCATCTCAAGATTTCAACCAGAAGTATGTATCAAAATACATGTCAGCTTTAATATCTCACGGCAATCAAGATAACAAAAAAGCAATTGAATTTTTCAATTCCTCGAAAAAATTATTAAAAATTCATCCGAATTTTTTAAATAATTATATTTATTCACTAGTAGAATATGGAGAGATAAATCAAGCAATAAAAGCTATTAATGAATTTGATAAATCAGGCAGCAACATCTCTTTTGAGGCAAATATAATTTCCATATCAGGTGAAATTAAAGATAAAAATTTTGAAAATGCTAAACAAAAAATATTAGAACTCGAGAATTATCAAAAACAAACTAATCTTGAAATTTTTATTCAGAATACACTTAAAAGTTATCTTGAAGTTTTTGTTAATAAAAAAATTAAAACTAAAAGTCAGAATTATGGAACTTTGTCATTAATAGCTTTGGCTTTTCAAGAAGCTTATTTGGAAAGTAATTATAATTCCAAATATTTTTTAAGAATTATGAACTCTGAGGATGGTGATTATTCAAGATACTTATTTTTCCATTTAAAAGATATAATTAACAAAAATGATAATGAATTAGCAATCGAAATTTCTGACACTATTAACTATTATGAAAGCACATTACTATTATCCCAATCAAAAAAATGGATAGAAAATAGAAATTTTAATAAATTCAAAAAATATTTTAGTTTTAATAGCGAAGAGGATATCTTAGCAGAGTTTTTCTTTCTAATATCAAATTTATATAGTTCTCAGGAAAATTACAAAAAATCAAATTTTTATTTGAATATTGCAAATTATCTTAATCCTAAATTTTATTTTAATTTAACTATGTTAGTAGAAAATTATTACATGATTGATGATTTTGAAAAAAGTAAATCGATATTAAATAATTTCCAAAAAGATGATCAGATTTATCAATGGTACAAAATAAAAAAAATCGCACAAATCATATCCATTCAAAAAAATGACAACTTGTCTATAAAATATATTGAAGATAATTTTAAAAAAATATCTAAACCTGATAGTAAAATGTTTTATGATTTAGCAAATTTATATAGACAATTTAAGATGTATAATAAATCAATAGATAATTATAATCTTATTTTAGATCGATTTCAGTTAGATGACTTATCAAAAGCTAGTATTTTATACAGGCGCGGAACTTCTTATGAGAGATTAGGAAACTATTCTGCATCAGATAAAGACTTACTTAATTCACTGAAATTAAACTATGATGAGGCATATGTTTTAAATTATTTGGCATATAACTGGTTGGAGAGAAATCATAAGATAGTTGATGCAATTGATATGCTTAAAAAAGCTAATTCACTTAAACCTGACGATGCATTTATTTGCGACTCATTAGGTTGGGCATATTACTTAAATGGCAATTTATTTGATGCGGAGAAATTTATTCTTAAAGCACTAGAGCTAAAACCTAATGACCCAGTCATAATGGATCATTACGGTGATATTTTGTGGAAACTAGGTAATAAATTACAAGCTAAATATTTTTGGAAAAATGCAATCAAATTTGAAGACTCAGAAGATATAGATTTAAAATATATAAATAAAAAACTACTTTATGGTCTCAGCTAAATTTAACAAAAAATATATTATAAAATCTTTTTCTAAAATTAATTTACATTTAAACGTTCTTCAAAAGAGCAAAAATAATCTACACAAAATTGAAAGTTTAGTAATGTTTTGTGGAATATATGACAAAATAGAATTGAAAAAAAGTAAAACAAATCTTCATAAAATTAATTTTGTTGGGAAATATTCTAATGGCCTACAAAAAAAAAACACCATCAGAGATCTACTTTCTATTCTTGATAAAAAAAAATATCTTAAAAACCAAAAATTTAATATTAAAATTACGAAAAATATTCCTCATAGATCAGGTATGGGTGGGGGCTCAATGAATGCTGCAAGTATTCTGAAGTTTTTTATTGATAAAAACTTTATAAATTTACAAATATCAGAGATTAACAATATTGCTAAAAAAATTGGGTCAGATGTAGTATTAGGTCTAAATAACAATATTAAACTTTTAAATAGTAGAGGCAAAATAATAAATTTTAAAAAAAAGTTTAATTTATATCTAGCGTTAGTTTATCCAAATTTTGGGTGTAGCACATCTAAAATATATAAAATGGTTAGAACATATAACCGGCCATCCTTTAAAAATAATCGAAACCCAAAATTACCAGAGCTAATCGGGTTAAAAAATGATTTAGAAAATGTTGCATTTGTTAAATATCGAAAATTATTTTACTTAAAAAATTACATAGAAACATTGCCAAATATTTATTTTGCAAGAATGACAGGTTCAGGTTCAACAATAATAGGTTATTTTAAAAGAAAAAAAGATGCTTTATATGGGACAAAATTATTAAGAAAAAGATACAAAAATTATTGGTGTATTTTCACTAAAACTATATAAAAATTCTATATTAATTTTGAAAAAATATTTTTGGGGTGTAGCCAAGCGGTAAGGCAGCGGTTTTTGGTACCGCCATCCTAGGTTCGAATCCTAGCACCCCAGCCAATTATGTTAAAAATACTTGAAAAAATTATAAACATAAAAAATAAATCTAAAAAAGATATTCAATTTGAAAAAATCAAAAATTCACCTGAAATTGTAAAATTATTCGAATGTTTCTCTAAAAGTGATAGTGAAGCCGAAATTAGATTTGTGGGAGGCTTTGTAAGAAAGGTGCTCACAGACCAGAATTTTGATGACATAGATCTAGCTGTAAACTTAAATCCAGAGGAAGTAAAAAATATTTTAAATCATAATAATATTAATTTTTATGAAACAGGAATTGAACACGGTACACTTACAGCAATTATTAACAAAAAGAAATTTGAAATTACATCATTAAGAAATGATTTAATAACTGATGGTAGACATGCAAAGGTTCAGTATACAAAAATATGGTCCGAGGATGCTTCTAGAAGAGATTTTACCATAAACAGTATTTATGCAGACCTTGATGGAAATATTTATGATCCAAATAATGGTAAGACCGATTTAAACAATGGTATTGTTAGGTTTATTGGAGAACCGGAAAAAAGAATTAAAGAAGATTATTTAAGAATAATTAGATATTTAAGATTTTTCTCAATTTACAGCAGCGAATCACATTCCAATGAAGTTTGTAAAGCAATATCAAAAAATATCTCTGGTATAAAAAACTTATCTAAAGAGAGAATTATTGATGAATTAAGGAAAATATTTTCATCAGGTTATGTTTGCAACATTTCAAAAGATGATTTTAGCTTAAAAATATTCAATTTAATTTTCCCAGAATTAAAAAATATAACTATATTGAAGAAATTCGATAATCATTTTGAAAATTTACTAAATGAGCAAGATTTTATATTATTTTTATCTCTAATACTTATAGATGAAACAGATGATACTGAATACTTCCTTTACAAATATAATTTATCAAATCTTGAAAAGAAAAGAATCAAATTTTTAAAAAGTTGTTACTCTCAAATTTCATCTAAAGAATTTTTTAGTGAAAAAAATTTATCAAAAATTCATTACATTCATGGAGACCCATTTATAGTTGATATTATTAATTTTAAGATTTTAAAATCAAGAAAGATTTCAACAAAATTAATGGAAATAAAAAAAAAATTTACTAATAAACAAAAACCTATTTTTCCAGTTAAAGCTCAATATCTTATTGATAATTTTAACTTAAAAGAGGGCAAAGACTTAGGTCAAAAACTTAAGAAATTAGAAAATATTTGGATGGAAAATAATTTTCAAATAAGCAATAAACAAATTGTTGATAATATTTCAGATTAAACATATTTTACCTCAATTATTTCAAAATTTTTTTCTCCTGAAGGTGTTTTAACTGTTACCATCTCACTTTTGTTCTTACCAATTAATCCTTTTCCAATTGGTGACTGAAAATATATTAACTTTTCTTTCAAATTCGCCTCATCTTTACCTACTATTTTGTAGTGGAGTTTTTCATTATTATCTAAATCAATTAAGTATACTGTAGATCCAAAAATTACTTTACCTTCATTTTTTAAATTTTTAACATCAATTACATTAGCTCTAGCTATTAAGTCCTCAATCTCTTGTATTCTTCCCTCGTTATGAGCCTGCTGTTCTTTTGCAGCATGATATTCCGCATTTTCTTTTAAGTCACCATGAGATCTAGCTTCTGAAATTGCTGATACAATTTCTGGTCTTTTCATTTCTTTTAAAAAAGATAATTCTTTTTTTAATTTTTCTAAACCAGTTACAGTAATAGGTTCTTTATTCATCTACTTCCATTTCGCAATTGGAGGAAGAGACATCAAAATACCCTCTACATTTCCTCCAGTTTGTAATCCAAATTTTGTTCCTCTATCATAAAGAAGATTGAATTCAACATATCTCCCTCTTTTTAAGTTTTGAATCTCTTTAAGCTTTTTGTCCCATTTTTTATTTTTTTTCTTTGAAATTATTTCTTTAAAAATATTTTTAAAAGTTAAACCTACATCTCTTACAAAATTAAAGTCCTTTTCAAAGTCTTTTTTTTTATAATCAAAAAAAATTCCTCCTATTCCTCTTGGTTCTTTTCTATGAGGTAGATAAAAATATTCATCGCACCATTTACGGTACTTAGGATAATATTTTTTATTGTGTTTATTACATGCCTTTTTTAACTCATTATGAAACCATTTTCTTAAGTTATTATCTTTCAAACATGGCGTTACATCCATTCCTCCACCAAACCAGCCATAGCTAGTCACTATAAATCTTGTATTAAAATGCATTGCTGGAACATTTGGATTTTGCATATGCATTACTACTGATATACCTGATGCCCAAAAATTTGACTTTTCCTCTGTACCAGGTATTTTATTTCTAATCTGTTTTGAAAACTTACCATAAACCTCGGAATAATTTACTCCAACTTTTTCAAATACTTTCCCATTTTTAAATATTCTAAATTCTCCTCCACCCTCATCTTTTATTGGATTTCTTTTCCAGCTTTTAATTTTAAAAATATTATTTTTTTTTTCAATTTCTTCTATCTCTTTACAAATTATATCTTGTAAAATTTTAAACCAATTTCTTGTTATCTTTTTTTTAATTTCTAAATCCATTTAAGTATTCTGTTTGTCTTAAATTTTCGCTTAGTAAAATAGAAACTGATGTAGACAGATTTAAAGATCTATATCTTTTTATCATTGGTATCTTTAATTTTAAATTAATTTTATTGTGAACTTTTTCAGGAACTCCCGAACTTTCTCTGCCAAATAGTATCGTATCATTTTTTTTAAAATCAAATTTAGTATATAATTTTTTTGCTTTTGTTGTCATTAAAATTACCCTTTCATTTCTTTTCTGTTTAAAAAATTCTTCCTCGCTTTTGTAGATTCTTAGATTTTCATAATCCATATAATCCATAACAACTCTTCTAAACCTTTTGTCTGTTAACAAAAAACCGCATGGTTCAATAATTTCAACATAGGCTCCAAGACAAGCGCATGTTCTTATAATTGAAGCAGTATTTTGAGGTATATCTGGCTCATATAACGCTATTTTAGGCCTCAAATTAATGTCTTTATGTGTCATTCTTACCATAGTAAATTTTACATTTTCCCATATATAAAGCTTATAACAGATAATATTATAATAATTAAATGTCAGATTCTGAAAAAAAAAAACCAAATAGAAGAGATTTTATTTTAACTGCTACAACTGCAGCTGGAGCTGTTGGTGTGGGCGCAGCTGTTTGGCCGCTAATCGACCAGATGAATCCTGATGCCTCTGTAAAAGCATTAGCATCAACAGAGGTTGATATAAGTTCAGTTCAGCCAGGACAATCAATTACAGTCTTATGGAGAGGAAAACCAGTTTTTATAAAAAGAAGAACCAAGGAAGAAATAGATAGTGCAAGAAATGTAAATTTAAAAGATTTAAAGCATCCCGAGAAAGATGAAGATAGGGCAAAAAATCCAGAGTGGTTGGTGACTTTAGGAATTTGTACTCATTTAGGATGTGTGCCATTAACAAATAAAGGTGATTATGAGGGTGGATGGTTCTGTCCATGCCATGGATCTCACTATGATACCTCTGGAAGAATTAGAAGCGGACCAGCACCTACAAATTTAGAAGTTCCCGAATATAAGTTTGTGGATAGTAATACAATTAAAATAGGATAAATGCGATGAGTTCACACGAATATACACCTAAATCAAAATTCGGTAAGTGGTTTAATGATAGATTGCCTTTGCTGACTTTAGCAAATCACTTAACAGATTATCCAACTCCTAAAAATTTAAATTATTGGTGGACTTTTGGAGGCATTCTTACATTCTGTCTGATTACACAAATTATTACGGGGATAGTTTTAGGAATGCATTACATCGCACATGCCGATTTAGCTTTTGCAAGTGTAGAGCATATAATGAGAGATGTAAATTATGGCTGGCTAATAAGATATGTTCATGCAAATGGTGCATCAATGTTTTTCTTAGCCGTTTACATTCATATTTTTAGAGCGCTTTATTATGGATCATACAAGTCACCAAGAGAAATGATTTGGATTATTGGAATGTTAATTTATTTTCTAATGATGGCTACAGCATTTTTAGGCTACGTTCTACCTTGGGGGCAAATGAGTTTTTGGGGTGCTACAGTAATCACTAACTTGTTCAGCGCTATACCTTTAATAGGGGAAAGTATTACAAATTGGCTTTGGGGAGGTTATTCAGTTGACAATCCTACGCTAACAAGATTTTTTAGTTTACATTATTTATTTCCTTTTTTAATACTTGGTTTAGTTATTTTACACATTTGGGCGCTTCACGTACCTGGCAACAATAATCCCATTGGTATAGATTTAAAGAAACCTTCAAAAGATACTGTTCCATTTCATCCTTACATAGTAATAAAAGATCTTTTTGCTTTATTAATATTTTTATTAGTCTTTGCTTTTTTTGTTTTTTATTCTCCAAATATTTTAGGTCATTCTGATAATTACATTGAGGCTAACCCTTTAGTTACGCCAGCGCACATTGTTCCAGAATGGTATTTATTACCTTTTTATGCAATTCTAAGGTCTGTTCCTGATAAATTGCTTGGTGTAATAGCAATGTTTGCTGCTATTTTTGTTTTAGTAATCCTGCCATGGCTGGACACATCAAAAGTTAGATCTGCTTTGTTTAGACCAATTTATAAACAATTCTACTGGTTTCTAGTTGCCGATGTTTTAATTCTTGGTTATATGGGCGCAATGCCTGCGGAGGGTACATACTTATTAATAGCTAGAGTAGCAACGGCATATTACTTTATTCATTTTTTAATTATTCTACCCATGTTAGGAAAAAAAGAAAAAACATTGGAAGTCCCATTAAGTTTAACAGAACCGGTACTTGGAGGCTCGGCAAGTACTGCAATGGCAAGGGATGATTTAAAATTAAAAAGCTTAGGTTAGATTTGTGATAAATCTTTTAAAATTTAAAATAATAATCTTTTTATTTTTATTTAGTTCAATTAGCTTTGCTGCAGAAAAATCACCACCGCTTTTAAAACAAGACTGGTCCTTCCAAAGTTTTTTCGGTAAATTTGATCGTGGCTCTCTTCAGAGAGGATATCAGGTATATACAGAGGTATGTTCTTCTTGCCATTCAATGCAATACTTATCATATAGAAATCTGGCAGAGAAGGGTGGACCTGAGTTTTCGTTAGAACAGGCTAAAGCAATTGCATCAAATTTTGAGGTAACAGACGGACCAAATAGCGACGGAGAGATGTTTCAAAGACCAGCTAAACTATCAGATAAGTTCGTAATGCCATACTCAAACATAGAGGAGGCAAAACTTTCAAATGGTGGAGCATATCCTCCAGATATGACAGTTCTTTTAAAAGCAAGAAAAGGTGGAGCGGACTATATTTATTCTGTGCTTTTGGGTTATGAAGACCCACCTGAGGGAATGAAACTTGATGATGGAGTTTATTATAATAAATATATGTACGGACAAAAAATTAAAATGCCTAAGCAACTGTATGAAGACCTAGTAACATATGCAGATGGTACACCAGCAACACCAGAACAGATGGCTAAAGATGTAACAACATTTATGGCATGGACTGCTGAACCAAAGTTAGAAGAAAGACATAAATTTGGATTTAGAGTTATTATATACTTAGTTATACTTACTATATTAGTTTATTTTAGTATGAAAAAAATATGGTCACGTATTGAAACGAAAGTTTAATATATCCCCATCTTTTACAATATAATCCTTTCCCTCAAGACGCATTTTACCTTTTTCTTTAGAATTAACCCATCCGTTTAACTGAACAAAATCACCATAGGAAACAGTTTCTGCTCTAATAAAGCCTTTTTCAAAATCTGAATGAATTTGCCCTGCTGCTTCTGGTGCTAAACTATTTTTCTTTATTGTCCATGCTCTTGTTTCTTCGGGTCCAGATGTAAAAAATGTTTCAATATTTAATAATTTGTAGCCTTTTCTAATTAAATTATTTAAGCTTGTATCTTTTAAATTCAACATGTTCATATATTCTTGTTTTTCTTTTTCACCTAATTGATTAATCTGATTTTCAATTTCCGCCGATATGATAACTGTTTTGTCTTCTCCATATATACTCTTGAATTTGTCAGTATATTTGTTTCCCGCAGAAATACTTTTCTCATCAACATTACATACATATAATTTGGGCTTCAAACTTAATAATCCCGTCATTTTTAGTTCTTTATCAGAATAATTATCAAATAATAATTCAATTTTCTTATCATTGCTTATAATATTCAATGCAGTTTCTAAAATTTCATTAATTATCTCATCATTTTTTTTTCTATTTATTTTATCGAGTCGTTTTTCAATTGATTGAATGTCTGCTAGTTTAATTTCAGTATCTATAATTTGTAAGTCTCTTACAGGATCAATATTCTCATTCACATTCTGTATTTTATCAGAGTCGAAACATCTTATCATATGAATTACAGCATCCACCTCTCTAATATGAGATAAAAATTTGTTACCTAATCCTTCTCCACTTGAAGCACCTTTAACTAAACCAGCAATATCGATAAAAGAAATAGATGTATAAATTTTTTTTTTTGAATTAGAAATTTTTTCTAAAGTATCAACTCTTTCATCAAGCACAGGTACAATTCCTATATTTGGTTCTATAGTGCAGAAAGGAAAATTTGCGGCTTGTGCTTTACTTGAATTAGTTAAAGCATTAAATAATGTAGACTTCCCAACATTGGGCAATCCAACAATTCCACACTTTAAGGTCATTATTTATTATTTACTGTACTAGAAAATAATTCTAATTTTTTATCAATTAATATTGGAATACAATCTAAAATGTTATTTGTGATAGAAATTAATTTTTCCTTTTCTTCCTCATTAAAGTTATTTAAAACATAGTCAGAGACATCAATTTTGTTATTTGGTTTCCCAATTCCCACTCTAACTCTTGAATAGTCTTTTCCTATAAATTTATCAATAGACGCAATTCCATTATGCCCTGCGTTAGATCCACCAAATTTTGCTTTAATTTTTCCAAAATCAATATCAAGATCATCGTGAAAAACAACAACGTCACTTGCATTAATTTTGAAATACTCAATCAGTTCTCTGATACAAATTCCTGAATTATTCATAAATGTTAAAGGTTTAATTGCATAAATTTTGTGCTCTTCTATTTTTCCAGTAGTTAATAACCCCTTAAATTTTGGTTTTTGTTTTGATAGGCTAAACTTTTGATTTATTGCATCTATGATTTTAAAGCCTACATTATGTCGATTATCTTCACTATTGGGAGTTGGGTTACCGAGACCTACAAATAATAACATATAAAAGCTCTAACCGATTAAACCAATTTATTTTTTTTCAGCAGAAGCCTTTTGATCGTCTTTTTTAGCTCCATCTTTATTTTTATCAGCATCAGTTTCTGCTTTGCTTTTATCATCTGTTGCTCCCTCAGCACCCTCAGGGCTTGCTTCTTGATTTTCTGCACCCTCTTCAGATGCCTCTGCTGGTTTTTCAGGCTCCTTGACAACTGTAGGTGCAGCAACTGTTGCGATAACAAAATCCCTATCTTTAATAGTTGGTTTGACATTTTCAGGTAAGTTTACTGAAGATATTTTAATACTTGCACCAATATCTAAGTTATCCAAATCAACAATTATTTCTTTAGGAATATTTTCTGTTGGACAACTTAATTCAACTTTACGTCTTACTATATTTAAAACACCACCTCTTTTTAATCCTGGACTTTTTTCGTTATTAATAAATTTCACAGGTATATCTAAATTTATTTTTGATCCTTTTACTATTCTCAAGAAGTCTATATGAATTGGATCGTCACTAACTGTATCAAAAGTTATTTCTCTAGGTAAAACATTAAATTCTTTTCCATCAATTTTTAAAATAATTACATCTGAAGAAAAATTTTCTTTATTAATTAAAATTTGTATTTGTTTTTTAGAAATACTTATTTTTTGATTATCTTCTTTACCACCGTACATAATTGCAGGAATATTCCCACTTTTCCTAAGAACAGCCAGTTGGCCTTTTGTTTTTGTATCTCTAATTGTGGCATCGAGTGTATTCATAAAGGAGGATTTTTAGCTCATGAATCTGAAATTTACAAGTTTTAATTAAACAGGTCCGAAACTGATGTAGAATTTGATATTCTTTTAATAGCCTCACCCACTAAATGTGAAATTGTTAAAATTTCAATATTTTTAGCCCTTTTTACTTTATTAATATTATCAATTGTATCTGTAATAACCAGATTCTTTACTTTAGAATTTTTTATTTTCTCTACCGCATTACCACTTAATACTCCGTGAGAACAATATACATGAACATCTTTAGCGCCATTGTTTTTGAGTGCTTTTGCAGCATTAACTATTGTGCCTCCAGAATCAATTATGTCGTCAACTATTATACATGTTTTGTTATTAACCTTTCCTATTACATTCATAACTTCTGACTTGCCAGGTTTTGGTCTACGCTTATCAATTATAGCTAAATCAATATTTAACATTTTACCCAATGCTCTTGCTCTTGCTGTACCACCAACATCAGGCGCAACACAAATTAAGTTATTTGTTTTTATTTTTTTTTTAATGTGTCTAGCAAAAATTGGAGTTGCATAAAGATTATCCACAGGAATATCAAAAAAGCCTTGTATTTGACCAGAGTGTAAATCTAAAGTTACTACTCTATCAGCTCCAGCTTTTGTAATTAAATTTGAAACTAACTTTGCAGAAATTGATGTTCTCGGAACCACTTTTCTATCCTGTCTCGCATAACCAAAATAAGGTATTACAGCAGTTATATTTTTTGCAGAGGATCTTTTTAAAGCATCAACACAAAGCAATAACTCCATTAAATTGTCATTGGCCGGAGATGATATTGACTGAATAATAAATATACTATTGCCTCTAATATTTTCGTTTATTTCAATATAAAGCTCACCATCACTAAATTTTCTTATACTAGAATTAACTAATTTGTTTTTCAAATACTTGGATATTTTTTGACTGAGGCTTTTATTGCTATTCCCAGCTAGAATTTTCATTTTATATTTGGATATCATAATTAAAGATATATTTCTACCATAATCGTTAAAATTTTTTTTAGATGAGCGTCTGGAGCTAAAAAAATTGTTTTTTTTTGTATAAGTATCTTTTTTTATCACTTCAATCCGCTGAATCCCCATATTTAAAAATTGATGCTTGATATAGCGAGATAAATCGAAATAAATATTTTTCTTATTAAAATTAAAAAAAATATTATTATTTTTATTTTTTTTTAAAAATTTTTTAACAAAATCATTTTTTACCTCATAATTTTTTTTGGAAATACAAGGGCCAATTACTGCAACAATGTTATTGGTATTAGACCCCTCTTTTTTAAAAGAATTGACTAGGTTTTTAATAATACCCTTATACGCACCTTTCCATCCTGCGTGCGCAGCTCCAATAATTTTTAATTTTTTGTCATAAATAAATACTGGGGCACAGTCGGCTGTCAATATTCCTAATGCAATATTTTTTTTACTTGTAAAAAATCCATCTCCGATTAATTTTTTCTTAAGTATATTATTTATTTTAAAAATTTTGTTACTATGAACTTGCTTAAGTAATAACAAATTATTTTTCTTACAACCTATTCTTTTTTTGACAATATTTAAGTTTTTAATTACATTCTTTTTTTTATCCAATGATCCTATACCACAATTTAAACTACTAAATTTTCCTGAAGATACGCCTCCTTTCATTCCAA
>CACFYR010000006.1 GCA_902570505.1 uncultured Pelagibacteraceae bacterium
TTCCAATTGAAAAAAGCACATATTGTCATTGGTAGTAGAGAATTGTTTACCAGGAAAAAACACAATTTAAGCTTCATGCGTCTAAGTGCTTCAAGAATTCTGATTTTTATTGTTAACATATTATTAGGTAATAAAACTTCTGATCCGATGAGTGGATTTTTTATTTTCAAAAAAGAGATATTTATTAGAAATAAATATAAATTATTTAACAAAGGGTATAAAATTTTAATGGATTTAATTTATTTGGATGAAAAATATCAAAAAATTTATGATGTCAAAATAAACTTTGCAAATAGAAAAAAAGGTGAGAGTAAAATGAATATGAAAATACTTTTATCTTTAATCTATATGATTCTTTATAAGCTTTATGCAAAAATTTTATAAAATTTTTTTTCAAACATTTTATTTTAAAACTTATCTTGTTATAATATTTTTACTCGCTGTTCTATTTCTTTCACAAAAATTTCTCTATCCTTTGGACTGGACTACATCAGAATGGTTAATAAACTACCAAGGTGGATTTGTAAGAAGAGGTTTCATTGGAGAGATAATTTATAGAATACATGAATTTTCTGGTTTAAATTTAAGGTATTTAGTTTTTTATTTTGAAATTTTTCTTTTAGCAATTTTTTTTATCTTAATTTATAACTTTTTAAAGAAAACTTATTTAAATGAATTATTAATATTTTTATTTTTTTGCCCTATATTTTTAATATATCCACTTGCTGAAAATGAAGTTTTGGTCAGAAAAGAATATTTGTTTTTTTCTATATATTTAATTTATTTAAATTTAATTTTAAGTAACAACAAATACTTTTATTTAATTATTCTATTTTGTCTTCCAATAATGAATTTAACTTGGGATGGGATGATTTTTTATATTTATTTTTTTATATTCAGTTTTTTATGTAAAAAAAAAATAAATACTAAAGAAATAGTTTTATATTTTTTATCATTTGTACCATATCTGATAAGTTTATATTTTGTAGTAGTTTCAAAATCAAATCCATATGGATTGGATCAAATGTGTATTTCCATAAATGAAAACTGTTTTGGTGCAATGTTAGCTCTCGATAAATCACTTATTTGGAATGTTGAGTTTGTGACATCTAGATTTCAAATAAATTATTTTTTTACATATTGTATTTTAATAATCTTATCCTTTCTGCCGATATTGATTTTTTCATACTTTGACAACTTTCAAATTTCTATAAATAGATTCAAAATAAATAAAGCATTTTTTAAATTAAACATAATTTTAATCATTTCAATATTGGCATTTATGCTCATCGGATATGACTGGGGTAGATGGATTAATATAGGATATACTTTTACTATACTTACGATATTTTTTTTAATCAAAAATGAAAACATTAACTTTTTAGAAAACTATTTATTTAAAATTACTAAAAAATTTTACAATAATTATACTAAAATTTATTATGTTATATTTTTTTGTTATATTTTTACTTGGAATATGAAGGTTATAATGACTGATGATATTGGATCTTTTCCATATTATCGAATATTAAATAAAGCTATAAAAATTATTAGTATGTATATTTAAATTAAATGAAAGAGTATTTAAAAAAATTTTATAGAACTATATTATATAAATTTTTTAATTTATTATACGGAAAAATCTTGTATTCAGATGTAAACCAAGTAAATCAAAAAATTGAAATAAAAAAAATTGATGACAAAGAAATTTGTAAGAAAGATAATAGTAAATATCTAGTAGCTAAAATTAATCATGGTAGAGTTTGTACAGATTATGTTGAGAATGTAGCAATCATAAATGATAATCAAATTGTAAATACTTTTTCATATCAACAAGTAAATGGTAAATTAAAATCAACCAAATTTAATTCTATGGTTTATAAAGGTACGCCATATTTAAAAAAAAAATTTAAAGGTAAAGTTTTATCTTTAACACAAGGCGCGAGTGGTCATAAAAATTATTTTCATTGGCTTTTTGATATTCTGCCAAAAATTAAATTATTCTCGGAACTATATAACTTAAACAATCTTAACTATTTTTATTTATCTAAACTAGAAAATTATCAGAAAATTACCTTAGAGTGTCTGGGTTTAAGCAAAATTCAAATTATTGACTCAAATAAGTATAGGCATATTCAAGCAGATGAATTATTCATTTCCGAGCATCCCTGGTATTATCAAGGTACAATTTTAGAACAAGCTCATAATTTGCCAAGTTGGATAATAAAGTGGATAGCGTCAACATTTTTAAAACATGCAAAAAGTTTTGATTGTAGTGAAAAGGTTTATATAGATAGAAGTGAGTCTCCTTTCGAGCATTGTCAAATACAAAACAATCTCGAAATAATTAATTATTTAGAAAGTAAAGGATTTAAGTCTTATAAAACTGGAGAATTACCATTTCTTAATCAAGTTTACCTTTTTAATAATGCAAAACAAATTGTTGGAGCACACGGCGCTGCATTTGCAAATTTAGTATTTTGCAAAAAAGATACAAAAATCGTTGAAATTAAACCAACTAATAGACCTAATTTAGTAAGTAGAACTATTTCTGAAACACAGAATTTAAAATTTAATTTGATTGAAACCGAAGTTCTTCCAGAGGATCAAAAAAAGGGTGGCGATATAATTCTAAATAAAAATTTATTAGATAAATATTTGTGATCATATTTCACCAAGATAATTCATTCTTAGATAGATTGATGAACTTACCGTTCAATTCTTCAACATTGTTAGATATTATATCTAGTATTATATTAGCACATTTATCGCTTTCCATATAACCTTTAGAATTCATTCCAGACTGAACATTACCAGGATCAATTGCAAGTACAGTTGTTCCGTACTTCTTTTTCAGATCAACTGACATATTTTTAGTAATTGAATTTAAAGCAGATTTCGAAGTTCTGTAGATGTAAGCATCTCCAGATTTATTTAATGATATACTTCCGGCGTCACTACTAAGATTTAAAATTATTTGTGGTTTACTATTTTTTAATATTATCTGTGATATTTTTATTATTGAAAGAGAATTTACCATTATTGCATCTCTAAATTTTTCCAAAGAAATATTTTCAATTTCTTGATCTTTAAACGAAGGTCCAAATATACCCGCACAATTAATTATGATATCAATATTTACATTTTTGAGTTTGTTTTCTAAACTTATGTAATCTTCTGTTTTGCTTTGGTCGCATTTTATTTTAAACAAATTTACATTTTTAATTCCATCTAATTTATCAGATTTTTCTCTATAAGTTGCAAATACTTGATTGTCGTGTTCCAAAATTTGTTTTACAAGAGATAAACCTATGCCTGAGTTAGATCCTGTTACAAGAACTTTTTTTTTATTTAAGTCTATAATAAATTTAGCGTTTGGATACTTTAAATTATATAGAAATTTTTTTATTTTTCTTCTTAATCCCATAAATTAATGCCTTAACAATTTGTTGAATTTATAAAATGCTAAGATACGTGAAAAATATATAACTGATTTTTTAAAATTTAAAATAATCAAATTTAAAATAAGCTTAAAAAAATAATTAACAATTTTTTTTTTTAATTTTGTATACTTTTCAAAATGAGTTTGATTTAAAAAATAATAGAAAAGCTCATCGTAAGTCATATAAAATTCTCTTAAATAAATTGCTTTAAAAATATTTTTTACTTTGCTTATTCCATGCACATGTATAGCCTTAGATTTATGTATTTGGATAACAGATTTCTTTAAATTCTTAAATTTTCTACACAAATCATCATCTGAATAAAATAAAAATAAATTTTCATTAAACATACCTATATCCAAAAAATCCTTTTTTTTTAAAAGCATTGCTGACCCTAAGATTGTTTGAAAGCAAGTATCTCCTTCAATTTTAATTATCTCATCTCTATTTCCACTCTCAGGTAAAAGACCACCATTTAATGTTTGATTGTTATAATTGTCAAATGTTGTTGGTGCAGTGATTCCACAATTTTTATATTTAATATGTGCGTGGTATAGATTTGATAAATTTTCTTCGGTAATTATACAGTCAGCATTTAAAATTAATAAATATTCTGTGTCTACTAATTTTGAAATTTTATTGTGACCTTTACTATAACCTAGGTTCCTTTCTTCTAAAATATATTTATAAATTTTATATTTTTTAAGTATTTCTTTTTTGAGTTTAAAATTATTTGAATTATCTAAAATTATTACTTTAAAATTTTTAAAATTATCTAGACATCTAAAAATAGTTTGTTTTTTATCCTCATACAGAACTAATTGAATAGTTAGATTTTTAAAAACTTCCATCACAAGATATTAATATTAATAGAAAGTAATTTATAGTTATTTTGTAAAAATTTGATGTATAACAATATACATGCTTGAATCCATTTATTTAAAACTTGCTAAAGTAAAAGGAGGTAGAAATCTTAGAAAAATTATTAGTTTCTATAGAAAAATATTTGGTGAAAAAAATCCTGGAAAAATAAATTTTAAATTCTCAGATAAGCCCTCCAGATTAAAAGTTGTTCAAGAGATTATAGAAATAAAAAAATTCAATTCGTATTTGGAGATAGGTACTTTTGATGATGAATTATTTTCATATATCAAATGCGGTAGGAAAATTGGAGTTGATCCTTATTCTGGTGGAACACATAGAATGACGAGCGATGAATTTTTTTTAAAAAACTCCGAGAAATTTGATTGCATATTCATAGATGGTTTGCATCATTACAAACAAGTGAAAAAAGATATTGAAAATTCTATAAGTATTTTAAACGATAAAGGGATAATTTTTCTTCATGATTGCTTACCAAATTCTGTAGAAGCTCAAGCAGTCCCTAGAACAGAAGTTCATTGGAATGGAGACGTTTGGAAAGCATTTGTGGAAGTGAGATGCAATCCTCTTTTGGATTGCTATACATGTTATGCAGATTATGGGATCGGAGTTATACTAAAAAGAAAGAATAGAAATTTATTAAATATAGATAATAAAAATTTTGCAAAATTAAGATTTGTTGAATTTTATAATAACTATAAAACTTTAATGAATTTAATATTATATGACGAATTAAAAAAAATTATTTAAAATTAATTTTTTTAGTTGTGTCAAAAAACATCCAGTTTAATTCTTTATTTTTACTATATTTTTTAAACCAAAAAGGTAAATATCTCTCAGCTAAATATGCATATAATCTTTGTTGATCATACCCAGCTAAATTTTTAAACCCGAATATTTTTTCGCAATCAAATAACCACCTAAATAAATCAGTAAACCATTTTTCTAAAATTTTTTTTTTTGATATACACATGATGTGAGGATTAAATATTGAATTTTTTGAAACAAATTTCCTAAAATCTTCTCTATCTCTTATATTCATACAGTCTATAGCTTTATCTAAAACTCCGTAACCATGATGCATATCAAAATGTAGTTTTATAGTTTGTTTTTCTTTTATAAATAAAACTCCTGGATCTTTAATTATATTTCTTAATCCTCGTTTAATTATTTTCATTTTTTTTGGGTTATTCACATTTATAGATTTACATAAAATTGAATTATATTTATCAAATGATTTAGGGATGTCAGTTATTAAATTTTTTTTTAATTGAAAAAAATTGCTTACCTTAATGTTTTTTTTTACCCAGAATCTTCTTTTTTGGCAAAATCCAATCCAAATTTTTTCGTTGACTTTAGGCAGCTTATTTTTCCAAAACCAGTAATGAAAAGTAAGCTCAGAATAAAATTTTTCTTTTTTTTGTATATTTATCATCTTTGAGCAATCTATATAATTTTTTGTGAATTTTTTTTTCCCTACTCCTACTAGATTATAGGGTAACTGTTCCAATAAAGCCGATCTCTGATTTGTAATACAATACATTATTAAATTTTTCATAATATAACCAAATTCGATGTTTATACTTTTTTATATTTATTAAAATCTTATTTTTTATAAACTAATAATTAAAACATGAAGCATAAAAACATTAAAAACCCTGGAATTTCAAAAAATAATAATCTAATAAGCATTTTAATATGTTTAGATATTTAAAAAGTCTTCTTAGAGCTGAGGGAATAGAAGCTATTAAATCCAAAAAAATGCTAGAAAAATTGGAGAATATTTTTCCAAACAAAAAATACTCATTTGGACAAAAAAATAAGAATATCAAATTTTACGTCATCAAAAGAAATTATAATTTTAATGGTTTTTTTTCAAATTTAATTTTTGTAATAGATCACTTAAAATTTGCAAAAAAAAATGGAATGGTGCCAGTTGTTGATATGGAGAACTTTAAAACTGTTTATAATGATTTAAAAGAAATCAACAGAACCTCGAATTCATGGAATTATTATTTTAAAAAAATTTCTAAGTACAGTTTAAGCGAGGTATACAGAAGTGAGAATGTTTATTTTTCAAGTGATAAGAGAATTTTTAATAAAGAAATAAATGAAGACAGAAACCTGATTAAAATTTATCAAAATTATATAAAAATATTACCAATCCATATTAAATTATTTAAAAAAATTAAAAAAAATAAGTTCAGAAAGAAAAATAAAATATTAGGTATTCATATTAGGGGAGGACTTGAGAAAATTGTTAGAGGACACTCTTTGCCTCCAAGGCCTAAGGATATTTTGAAAATATCTGTTGAAATTTTTAAAAAACACAAATGTGATAAAATTTTTTTAGTTACAGAGGATTTAAATTATCTGGAAGTTTTTAGGGATTATTTCAAGAATAAATTAATTACTTTGGATACGCCTAGATCAAAATCTAAAATGTTTGGAAGTCATAACCTGCATTTTACAAATTATAATAGGACAAATCATAGATATAAACTTGGAAGAGAAGCGCTAATAGATGCTTTAATGCTTAGCTCAACTAATGTGTCTTTATTTACAACTTCAAATCTGTGGAGATTTTCAATTATAATGTCGAATAAAAAAAAAGTTGTATATCAAGTTAAAACTGGGAGTAAATCTAAAAATAGACTGATAGCTAGATGGCAATGGTATTTGAAGTACTTGTTTCCGACAATATTTGGGAATATAAATTGTAAGATCGTACTTTTAAAATGAAAATTATTAATTCAGAAAAATATATTAAAAAAAATTTAAAAAAAATTGTTAAAAAACCATTTCATTACATAATTTTAGATAATTTTTTAGATAGAAAATTTATAAATAAAATTTATAAGGAATTTCCTAGCTATAAAGATAATATTTGGCATGAGTACTCAAATTATTGTGAAAACAAAAAAACATTAAATATTTGGAATTTATTTAAACCAAACACTTATAAACTTTTTTCTTATTTAAACTCTCAAGAATTTATTGACAAAATTCAAAATAATTTTACGCAAAAGAAAATTTTTTCTGATGATGGTTTGCATGGTGGTGGTTTAAGTATAATGAGAGATAATGTTGGAAAACTCAATCCTCATTTAGATAACTCTGTTCATCCCAAAAGTGGCCTTTTAAGAAAATATAATTTAATTCTATTTTTAAATAAAAATTGGAAAAAAAATATGGGTGGATGCCTCAATTTTTACGAAAAAAATAAAAATGCTGAAAATATTCCAGGGATCTTGTCAAGGACCATAGTACCTATCTTTAATAGATGTGTTATTTTTGATACATCTATGAATAGCTGGCATGGCGTGCAACAGATAACAAAAAGAAAAAATTTATATAGACGATCAATTCAAATCTATTATTTTGTTAAAGAAAACTCAATAAAGAGAAAAAGGTTCAAAGTTTTATATGCGCCAGATGACAAACAAAAAAAAAATAAAAAAGTTCTTAATTTTATTAAAATAAGGTCCAGCAATAAGACATTTCAAAAAGTCTATAAAACTTAATTAATTAAGCAATCCAATCTGTATATGATTTAATATTATTTAATAAATAAATTGGATATGTTGTGTCTATCTTTACTTTCTTAAATTTATCATCTCTACCAATTATGTCTTTTTGTTTATCTATATTGTTTTTTAATTGAAATGATGTCTAAATACTTTTCATCAATTTTTTCATTAAAATTTATTGGATCATTTGTTTCACACAAATTTTTATATTTATATAGTAAGTCTTCAGGTGATTTCAGGTTACAAAAATGCCAACCTCCATTATCAATAATATTATTTAATCTAAATTTATCAATTCTCCAAAATGGTCTTTTTTTGAATTTTAAGTTTCTTAACCATTGTGGCGATTTTAAATCTTTGAAATTACAAATTCTACTTCCATACCAAAAAGGGTTATTTTCACTTTGTAAATTAAACTTGTAGTAAAAATGTTTCTGTTTAAACACTGCATATTTCATGTTTTTTTTAAAATTTTTTATTTTTTGTGGATCGGGAATTTCATCAAGATCGGAAATTATAATTTTATCATCAGGTTTTGCATCAGATAGACCTCTTAATATACAATTTCTTTGATGATTTTCTCTTAAATAAGGATCAATACCATCAGGCATATCTGTAACTTTAATAAATATAATTTTATCTTTAAATTTTTGGAAGTTTTTTATATCAAATTTTATTTCTTTAGGATTATTCTGCCAGGTTTTATTACCTTCAACTATTACAAAAAAATCAACATAATCATTTAAAATATTCAATCTTAGATCAAGAAGCAAATCTTCATCCCAGTAAGAAAAACAATCGTAAATCATATTAAATTTCTTTATTTATTTTTAGTACGCCAATAAAAGCTTCTTGAGGAATTTCAACCTTGCCAAATTGTTTTGATCTAGCCTTTCCTTTTTTTTGTTTATCAAGAAGTTTTCTTTTTCTATCTCTGGCTCCACCACCATGTATTTTTGTTAAAACATCTTTTTTAAAACCTTTTATTGTTTCTCTAGCGATTATTTTTCCACCAATAGCTGCTTGAATAGGTATCATGAAGTTATGTCTTGGAATTAAATCTTTTAATTTTTCACATACATCTCTTCCAATAGACTGTGCAAAATCCTTATGGACCATCATGGCTAATGCATCAACTGGTTCAGAATTTACCAATATACCCATCTTAACTAAATCTCCCTCTTTATGACCAATAATTTCATAATCAAAACTAGCATATCCACTTGTCATCGACTTAAGTCTATCGTTAAAATCAAAAACAACCTCATTTAATGGTATTTCATAATTAATAACTGCTCTGTTTCCTGAATAGCTAAGATTAGTTTGTACACCTCTTTTATTTTGGCAAAGTTTCATTATAGATCCTAAATATTGATCAGGAGTAATAATTGTTGCTTTAATCCAGGGTTCCTCTATTAATTTTATAAATGTTGGGTCAGGCAAATTTGAAGGATTTTGTAGATTTTTTATTTCTCCATCATTCATGTGAATTTTGTAGACAACACCAGGAGTTGTAGTCAATAAATTTATGTCAAATTCTCTCTCAAGCCTTTCTGTTACGATTTCTAAATGAAGTAGTCCTAGAAAACCACATCTAAAACCTAGGCCCAGTGCTGAAGATGTTTCTGCCTCGAAAGTAAAACTTGCATCATTTAATTTTAATTTAGCAAGACCATCTTTAAGTTTTTGATACTCAGAACTATCTACGGGAAAAAGTCCACAAAAAACAACTGGCTTACTAGGTTTGAAACCTGGTAATGCATTATTTAGAGGATTTGTTGAGTCGCAAATTGTGTCACCTACTTTTGTTTCCGATAATTCTTTAATACCAGTAGTTATAAATCCAATCTCTCCTGCATTTAGCTCATCAATGTCTGTTGCTTTAGGAGTAAAAACGCCTACCTTTTCAACATAATACTCTTTATTACTAGACATCATTTTAATCCTCATATTTTTTTTAAGCTTTCCATCTATAACTCTGACTAGGATGACGACACCCAAATATGTATCGTACCAACTATCTACTAATAAACATTTTAATTTTTCATTTTGATTTCCTTGAGGACATGGAAGTAATTCAATTATTTTCTCAAGTATTTCATCAATACCTTCTCCTGTTTTGCCTGAACAAGGAACAGAATTTTTAGTATCAATACCTATAACATCTTCAATTTGTTTATTAGATTTCTCTAAATCTGAAGCTGGCAAATCTATCTTATTTAAAATTGGGATTATTTCATGATTAGAGTCAAGAGCTTGATACACATTTGCTAATGTTTGTGCCTCCACTCCTTGAGTACTATCTACAATCAGAATTGATCCTTCACATGCATACAATGATCTACTAACCTCATAGCTAAAATCTACATGTCCGGGAGTATCTATAATATTTAAAGTGTATTTTTTACCAGACTTTGATTTATAATTTAATTTTACAGTTTGCGCTTTGATTGTTATGCCCCTTTCCCTCTCGATATC
Source organism: uncultured Pelagibacteraceae bacterium (assembly GCA_902570505.1). Lineage (GTDB taxonomy): Bacteria > Pseudomonadota > Alphaproteobacteria > Pelagibacterales > Pelagibacteraceae > Pelagibacter. The sequence goes on from CACFYR010000006.1 coordinate 10,334, forward strand.
CATTGAGTCTAGAACCTGAGCCTTCATTTCTCTCTCGGTAAGACCCCCACATTTATGAATAATCCGGTCGGCAATTGTAGATTTGCCGTGATCAATGTGAGCAATAATTGCAAAGTTTCTAATATTTTCTATTGAAGACATTTTAAGATCTTAATAAAGCACCAGTTTTCTCTTCAACAGACTTTACAATTTTTTTTGAAATGTTTGTTAAATCATCCTCTTTGAGGGTTTTTTTATCAGATTGAATAGTTACTTTAAGTGCAATTGATTTTTTATCTGATGGGATATTTTTTCCCTCATAAACATCGAATATTTTTACTTTTTTGATTAAAGTCTTATCTATATTTTCAATTGCATCCACTAAAACTTGCGCATTGGATTCTTTATTAACTAAAAATGCGAAATCTCTCTCTGATTTTTGATAATCAGAAATTAATAAAACCTGTTTTACTTTCTTATTTTTACTTTTAAAATCTACTAAATCCTCTAAAAAAATTTCAAATCCGTATGATTCATTTGTTATTTTAGGATGAATTTGACCAAAACACGCAAATAAATATTTTTCATCTTTAGATAAGATTGAACCCGAAATACCTGGATGATAATAAGTGGGTGACCTATCTTTAACTAAAATCTCTTCTTTATCGACTCCAAGTTCAACAAGTGTTTGTATAAGATCTCTTTTTATATCAAATACATCCAGATGATCACCTCTACTATAATTTTCCTCGTCAAAATGTTGTTTTTTAATCCCACATACAACTGTCCTTTGATCTCCAGGTTTTTTACCTGTAAAAACTGGCCCTATCTCAAATAAAGATTGATCACCAAAACCTCTATTTAAATTTTTTTCCATGTAATAAATCAAATTTGGATACAAAGAATTTCTTAAAACTCCAAGATCTGTGCTAATTGGATTAATTATTTTTATAGTTTCGTAATTTTCTTTGAATTTGTTATTAATTTTTTCGTCGCTGAACGACCATGTTATAGTCTCAAAGTAGCCCTTAGACGCAACCGATCTTTGGGCTAGATGAAAATGTTTTTGATAGAAGTTTAATGTTGGTTTTATTCTAACTTTCTCTGGCTCTATGGATTTAATATTATCAAAACCTGAAATTCTAATTACTTCCTCAACAAGATCGATTTCGCCAAATATATCTGGCCTCCAAGTTGGAACTTGTATATCGACAAATTTACTTTTCTTTTTTGTTCCAAAACCCAACCTATTTAAAATTTTAATAATGTCATTTTCATTTATTTTTATTCCTATTGTTTTTGATACTAATTTTGTATCGAATTTTATAGTTTTTTTTTTTATTTTTTGAGTTTGTTGAATATCAAAATTAGATACCTCGCCACCACATATCTCGATTATTAATTTAGCTGCTGTTTCTAAACCTATTTTAACTGAGAGGGGGTCTATTCCTCTTTCGAATCGAAATTTGGCATCACTATTAATTTCTAATTCCTTAGAGGTTTTTCTTGTAATGCTTGGATCAAAATAAGCGGACTCTATCAAAATATTTTTAGTGTCTAATTCAGTTCCTGATCTAACACCTCCAATTATCCCACCCAAACCTAGTACTCCCTCATCGTCAGAAATAACACACATATTTTCTTTTAAAGTATATATTTTATTGTCTAATGCCTTAAGCGTTTCACCTTTTTTTGAACTTCTTACTGTTATTGAATTTTTTATCTTATCTAGATCATATGCATGAAGAGGTCTATTTAAATCAAACATAACATAATTTGTAATGTCGACTACTGCAGATATCGGTCTTAAACCTAATGCTAAAATTCTTTCTTTTAACCAACTTGGACTTTCTCGATTAGTAATATTCTTAATAAGACAGCTACCAAATATTGAGCAAGCTTGGCTTTTATTTTTTTCTATTTTTACTTTTAAATTATGTTTTGAAGTTTTCTTAAATCTTATTTTTTTTATTTCTTTTAAATTTCCATATCCACTCGCATAAAGATCTCTTGCTATTCCTCTAATTCCTAAGCAGTCTGGTCTATTTGGTGTAATAGATAATTCAATTACATTGTTGTTATTTTTAGTCTCAAAATAAGATTTTCCAATATGTTTGGTAAATTTTTGACTTAATGCAATAATACCGTCTGATTCTTCTGATAATTTAAGTTCAGACTCAGAACATAGCATACCATAAGAGGTCTCTCCTCGTATTTTTGAAACCTCTAATTTCATTCCGTTTTTTGGAATAGTAGAGCCTGGAGGGGCATAAATTGTTAATAGCCCATCTTTAGCATTTGGAGCTCCACAAACAACTTTTATAATTTTTTTTGCTCCTATATCAACATCGCATAATTTTAATCTGTCAGCATTAGGATGTTTGTTAGCTTTGACAATTTTTGCAACTATAAAATCACTTAATTCATTTTTTGTTTTCTCAACTTTTTCAACTTCTAATCCAATTCCATTGAGTTTCTCAATAATTTGTTGCTCACTTTTCTTAGTGTTTAAGTGATCATTTAGCCAATCTTTTGTGAACCTCATCTACTTAGTCCTCTATAATTAGTTGGAACATCTAATGGATCAAAACCGTAATGATTTAGCCATCTGTAATCACATTCAAAAAAAGATCTCAAATCATTAATTCCGTATTTTAACATAGCCAATCTATCTATGCCGATACCAAAAGCAAAACCTTGAAATTTGTTTGAGTCAATTTTACAATTTTTAAGGACATTTGGGTGAACCATTCCACAACCTAAAATTTCGAGCCACTTATCGCCTTCGCCTATTATTATTTTGTTATTTTCCAATCTATAACCTATATCAACTTCCGCTGATGGCTCTGTAAATGGGAAGTGACTTGGCCTAAATCTCATTTTGATTTTATCTATTTCAAAAAATTCTTTAATAAAATAATTTAAACAACCCTTTAAATGGCCCATGTTTATATTTTTATCAATTTGAAGACCCTCTAGCTGGTGAAACATTGGAGTGTGAGTTTGATCACTATCACTCCTATATGTTCTTCCTGGAGCAATAATTTTAAAAGGCGGTTTACCTTTTAACATTGTTCGGATTTGAACTGGAGAGGTATGAGTTCTTAGCAAAGTTTTCATATCTTGATCTAAATAAAAAGTATCATGCATATCCTTTGCAGGATGATTTTCTGGAGTGTTAAGAGCTGTAAAGTTATTATACTCATTCTCTACATCGGGGCCTTCTTCAACAGAAAATCCAATCTCAGAAAAAATGCATGAAATTTCATCAATAACTTGTGAAACTGGATGAACTTTACCAATTTTAAAATTTTTTTCAGGTAAAGTTACATCAACTTTTTCTTTTTTGACTTTATCAATAATATCTTTATCTAAAATTTCGACCAGTTTTAATCTAAAAATATCTGATAATTCATGTTTAATCTTATTTATGTTAGCTGCGAATGATTTTTTTTCCTCTACAGGCAAGTCACTAAGTTTTTTAAACTCTATATTAATTAAACCATTCTTACCTAAAACATCTGATTTAAGTGAGTCCAGTTCCTCAACTTTAGAACATGAATCTATCTTATTTTTATATTCATCGATTTTTTTTTCAATTTCTGACATTTTTACAGATTATTTCTTAAAATAGGAAAAACAATAGAGAAGATTATCTAATTGAGTGCTGCTTGTGCTTTTTTCACAATAGTTTTAAAAGCTTCGGGGTTATCGTAAGCTATTTCGGCTAGAATTTTTCTGTCTAATTTAATTCCAGATTTGTTTAGGCCATTTATAAATTTAGCATATGTTAAACCTTCTTGTCTTACTCCTGCATTAATTCTTTGTATCCACAAAGATTTAAATTCTCTTTTTTTATTTCTTCTATCTCTGTAAGCATATTGCATAGCTTTTTCCATAGCTTGGCGTGCAACTCGGATTGTATTTTTTCTTCTACCCCATTGTCCCTTAACTGCTTTAAGGACTTTTTTATGTTTTGCTTTGCTAGTAACACCTCTTTTAACCCTTGCCATATTATCCTCTCAAACTGTAAGGCATATACGACTTTACTATCTTACTGTCTTGTTTAGACATTACAGTTGTGCCCCTTTGTTTTCGTATTTGTGAATTTGTTCTTTTTATCATGCCATGTCTTTTTCCAGCTTGGGCCATTATAACTTTCCCTTTAGACGAAATTTTAAATCTTTTTTTTGCAGAGCTTTTTGTTTTTAATTTTGGCATAATTTTGAGGTTTATACTAAGTTAATTTTTATTTTACAACTAGATTTATTTATTAAAGGGGTTGAATTACCATTATCATTTGTTTTCCATCAAATTTTGGCTGTAATTCTACTTTCCCTACAGATTGCATATCAACTTTAATTTTCTCCATTAGGTCATTACCTAATTTTGAGTGCTGCATTTCTCTTCCTTTAAATCTGATTGTAAATTTTACCTTATCTCCTTTAGAGAGAAACTTTTGAGCATTTTTGATTTTAAAGGTATAGTCGTGCACTTCTGTAACTGGTCTAAGTTTAATTTCTTTTAAATCAATTTTTTTTTGTTTTTTTTTAGCTTTATTGATTTTTTTTTGTTGATCATATTTATATTTACCCATATCCATAATTTTACATACAGGTGGTTTGGCATTTGGAGAAATTTCTATTAGATCTAAATTTTCCTCTCTAGCTTTGCTTATTGCTTCTTGAAGATTTAAAATTCCAAGATTTTCTCCATCAAAATTTATCACTTGGACTTCAGGAGATGAAATTCTGTTATTTGCTCTTGGTCCTTTAGGCTTAGTTCTTTTTTGAAAATAGTTTTGTTTGGGAAATGACACTTAGTTTATTGGGGCCTTGCTTAATTTAGAATAATTTTCTAAAAATTTGTTTAATTCCATAGTTTCTTGTTTATTTGAATCCAACTTTCTAATAGTTACAGTATTAGAGTCAACTTCTTTTTTTCCACAGATAAGTAATAAAGGTATTTTTTTTAAAGAATGTTCCCTAATTTTGTAATTTAAATTATGATTTTTTAAATCTACTTCACTAGATATACCCACTTTTCTAACTTCGTTGTGAACTTTTTTTGCGTATTCGTCAAAATCTTGTGAAACAGGTATTACTACACTTTGTAGAGGTGATATCCAAAAAGGAAGTTTGCCTGCATAATTTTCAATTAATATTCCTATGAATCTCTCTAATGATCCAAACAATGCTCTATGAAGCATAACAGGTACTTTTTTGGACCCATCCTTATCTATATAACTTGCACCTAGTCTCCCAGGTAAATTAAGATCTACCTGTAAAGTTCCACATTGCCAATCTCTTCCTATTGCGTCTCTCAAAACGAACTCTATTTTAGGACCGTAAAATGCTCCCTCACCTTTATTCACGCTATACTCCAAATTTGTTTTCTTAATAGCTTCCAGAAGTGCATTCTCAGATTTATCCCAAACTTTATCATCACCAACTCTTTTATCTGGCCTATCAGAGTATTTTAAAATAATGTTTTCAAAACCAAGGTCATTATAAATACTTAAAATTAGATTTGTTACAGATAAACATTCTTGGGTAATTTGTTCTTCTGAACAAAATATGTGCGCATCGTCTTGCGTAAACGCTCTAACTCTCAATAAACCATGAAGAGCTCCTGATGGTTCATATCTATGCACTTTACCGAACTCAGACATTTTTAAAGGTAAATCCCTATAACTTTTCAAGCCTTGATTAAATACCTGTACGCATCCAGGACAGTTCATTGGTTTAATTGCAAAAACTTTTTCATCAGGTGTAGTTGAGGTGTACATATTTTCACCAAATTTATCCCAGTGTCCTGATTTTTCCCATAGAGTTCTATCTAATATTTCTGGAGTATTAATCTCATTATAACCAGCTTGATCCTGCCTTGCTCTCATGTATGAAATTAATTTTTGAAAAAGACTCCAACCCTTTTGATGCCAAAACACCGATCCAGGGCTTTCCTCTCTAAAATGAAATAAATCCATTTCTTTACCTAGTTTTCTGTGATCTCTTTTTTCTGCTTCTTCAATTTTATGTAAATAATCGTTAAGATCTTTTTTTGATGCCCACGATGTTCCATATATTCTTTGTAACATTTCATTATTTGAGTCACCCCTCCAATACGCGCCAGCAACTTTTGTTAATTTAAAGTGTTTTCCAATTTTTCCCGTTGAGGCTAAATGTGGTCCTCTACATAAGTCATGCCACTTTCCGTGAAAATAAATAGAGATTTCCTCATTTTTTGGAATATCTTTAATTATTTCAGCTTTATAATTTTCTCCAATTTTTTTAAAGTGTTTTATAGCTTCATCCCTATCCCATACTTCCCTGTAAGTTTTTTCGTCTCGATCAACTATTTCTGACATTTTGATTTCAATTTTTTTTAAGTCTGATTCTGTGAATGGTTCTTTCCTCGAAAAATCATAATAAAAACCATTTTCAATTGTTGGTCCAATTGTAACTTGAGTTCCAGGAAATAATTCTTGTACTGCCATTGCTAAAATATGGGCTGTATCATGTCTTATTGTATCTAAACCATCATTATCTTTAGAAGTAAGAATCTTAACTTCACAATCAGAATTAATTTCATAAGTTAGATCCTTGAGAATTCCATTTACACTCATTACTAAAGCCTCTTTTGCAAGTGAAGAGCTAATTTTTTTTGCTATTTCTAATCCGTTAATTGATTTAGAAAATTCAATCTTTTTTCCATCTGGTAATATAATATTAGGCATTGATTAATTTTTTGTACTCTGAATAAGTAGTATTGCACATTTTTTCAACATTAAATTTAACTTTTACGTTTTTTCTACCTTCTGCACCTATTCCATTGCGAGTAACTTCGCTGAGATTTAATATTTCGCCTAATTTTTCAGATAAATTTTTTGAATTACCAGCTTCAAATAAAAAACCTGTCTTTTCGTTAATGATTGTCTCGTTAGACCCGCCAATATTACTTGCTAAAATTGGTTTTTCCATAGCTTGAGCTTCAACGGATACTCTTCCAAATGCCTCAGGTTCAATTGATGTAGATACTACAACATCAGATATTTCATATGCTATTGGCATTAACTCTAAATGCTCTATAAATAAAACTTCATTATTTAATCTATGTTGTTCAACTAATCGAATTAATTTTTTTTTAAATATTTTCCTACCTTGATCGCTTCCTAATATAACTGCAATAAAATTTAAATCTGGTGAATTTTCTTTCAAATTTCTAATTGAGTCTATAAACATCTCTTGTCCTTTCCAACCTGTAAGTCTTCCAGGTAGTAATATTACTTTTTTATCATTATCAATTTTCCATTTTTTACGCAGAAGAGTTTTGTCACTATCTTTAATTTTTTTTGGATTAAAATATTCTGTATTGATTCCTCTAAAAATTACTAAAAATTTTTTTTCTTTATTTAAGTATGTAGAATAATTTTTTTGAATATGTGAAAAAATAAAATTAGAGCCTGCGATTATTAAATCTGATCTTACCATAACAGAATTATACCATTTTTTTAAAGAACTTTTAAAATTATAAGTTCCATGAAAAGTTGTAACAAACTTTCTTCGAGTAATTTTTGTTGCAAATAAACATGACCATGCCGGAGCTCTACTTCTGGCATGTACAATATTAATATTTAGAAAAAATATTATAAAAATAAGTACAATTGAATTTAATAATATAAGAATAGGATTTTTGCTTTGCACAGGTAGTCTAATTACCTTAACTTTTTTTCTATTAATATATTTTAATAGTGGACCTCCACTGGTCACTAAGTAGGATTTACAATTATTTTCATTTAAAAAATGAGCTAAATCAAAGCATCCGGTTTCTGCACCGCCATAGCCTAGCTTTGGTATAACCTGCAAAACATTTATTTTTGAAGACATAATATTAATTATATATTAAGAAATTGTTCATATAAACTTTTATGAGCAAATTTAAATACTTCAAAGTATCAAATAACATTAAATTAAGATATTTAACTAACAACTTTAAGAGTAATATTTATATTGTTTTTTTACACGGCTTTATGTCTGATTTAGAGGGTGAAAAACCAAAAGTCTTAAGAAAATTTTGCGATAAATTAAAAATAGGCTTTTTGGCAGTTGAATATTCAGGTCATGGAAAATCATCTGGGAAATTTACAGATGGTAATATTTCTAAATGGAGTAACCAAGTAAAAACTATAATAAAAAAAAAAATTAGAAGTAAGAAATTTTTTCTTGTAGGATCAAGTATGGGTTCGTGGTTGTCTACACTTCAATTCAAATATTTTAAAAAACAAATCTTAGGTTTCATTGGTATTGGATCTGCTCCAGAATTTCTTCAGGAAGTAATGTGGAAAAAATTTAGTAAAAAAATGAAAACTAAAACAATTAAAGAAGGTATTTATAATCTAAAACATGGAGGATACGAATATCCAATTACTTACCAACTTATTAAGGATGGTAGAAAAAATAAGGTATTAAATCAAAAAATTAATACAAACATACCAATTACACTTTTTCATGGAACAAAAGATGAAGCAATACCAGTAAAATTTTCAAGAAGCCTTATAAAGATATTTAGTAGCAAAAATAAAAAATTAGTCGTCGTGAAGAATGGTGACCATAGTTTGTTTGCAATTAAATATAGAAGAATGATTTTAAACGAATTAAAAAATTTTATAAAGAGCTTTAGCTAGCGAAATTCTGAAATTTCTTTTCTGATATAGGGTTGGGTAGTTTATCAAGCATTTCTTTTGGACATACTTGATAAAATTTTGCTAATTCATTTTCAAAGTTGTTTATTATATTTTTTGAGATATTTGAATTAGTCTCTCTAAAGTGTTCAGAGATTAAATCTTTTAAGAATGTTTTCCAATATTTTGTTTCTAAACGTTGCCAAACTACAGACTCAGAATTTACTTTTGTCTCAAATTTTTCATTTTCATCATAAATAAATGCCATTCCACCAGTCATACCAGCTCCAAAATTGTCGCCAACATCTCCTAGTATTACTACATTTCCACCTGTCATATACTCACAACCATTCGAATCACAACCTTCAATAACTGCAGTTGCTCCAGAATTTCTTACAGCAAACCTTTCTCCAGCTTGTCCAGATGCAAAAAGTTTTCCAGATGTTGCTCCATAAAGTACAGTATTTCCAATGATTGTGTTTTGATTTGATATTAAGTTACTTTGCTCTTTTAATTTAATAGAAATAGTTGCACCAGATAATCCCTTTGCAACATAATCATTAGCATCTCCAGTTAAATTCAATTTAAGTCCTTTTATTCCAAATGCTCCAAAAGATTGACCAGCTGAACCAGTAAAATTAATTGCTACTGAATCATTTTCTAAATTGTTATTTCCAAATTTTTTATAAAGATTATATGAAATCCTCGTACCAACTGCTCTATCTGTGTTTTGTATATCATAAACCTTCTCAATATCCTTATTTTGGTCAATGAGGCTCTCGATCTCAGGCCAAATTTTTTGATCCAATGTATCAGGAACTTTATTAATTATTGGTTTTTCACAATATCTTTTATTTTTGCCAGGATCGGCTTGAACAAATAATGGGTTTAAGTCAAGATCATCTAGATTAGGCGATCCCTTACTAACCTGTTTTAAAAGGTCGGTTCTACCAATTATATCTTTTAAACTTTTAAAACCAAGATTTGCGATTATTTCTCGAACCTCTTGTGCTATGAATTTGAACAAATTTACAACTTTATCGGGGGTTCCTGAAAATTTTTCTCTTAATTTCTCGTCTTGAGTACATACTCCAACTGGACATGTATTTGAATGACATTGTCTTACCATTATACATCCCATAGCAACTAAGGATGTAGTAGCAACACCATATTCCTCTGCACCCATCATTGCAGCAATCACAACATCTCGTCCGGTTTTAATTCCTCCGTCAGTTTTAAGTGTCACTGTATGTCTTAAATTATTGAGTGTTAAAACTTGGTTTGCCTCCGTTAAGCCCATTTCCCAGGGAATACCTACATATTTTACACTTGTTTGGGGGGATGCTCCAGTTCCTCCATTGTGACCAGAAATTAAAATTATATCTGCTTTTGCTTTTGCTACTCCAGCAGCTATCGTTCCAACTCCAGACGAAGCCACTAACTTTACACTTACTCTAGCTTTAGGATTTATTTGCTTTAAATCATAGATAAGTTGGGCCAAATCTTCAATAGAATAAATATCATGATGTGGAGGTGGAGATATTAAAGTAACTCCAGGAGTCGAATATCTTAATCTTGCAATTTCATCTGTAACTTTAAAACCAGGCAACTGTCCACCCTCTCCAGGTTTAGCACCTTGGGCAATCTTTATTTCAATCTCATTACAATTGTTTAGATAATCAATTGTAACTCCAAATCTTGCTGAAGCTATTTGTTTAACTCTAGAATTAGCGCTATCTCCATTAGACAATGTTTTAAACCTTTCTGCGTCTTCTCCACCTTCGCCACTACAAGATGCTCCCTTTATCCTATTCATAGCAACTGCTAAAGTCTCGTGCGCTTCTTTTGATAAAGCTCCGTGTGACATACTCCCACTTCCAAATCTAGTTAAAATATTTTCTATTGGCTCGACTTCACTTATGTCTACAGGAATATTTTTTTTAAAATCAACAAGATCCCTTAAGCTAATTGGTGGTAAATCATAAATCCCTTTTGCGTATTTTTTGTATGTATCATATGACCCACTTGCAACAGCACTTTGTAAAAGATGAATAAGTTTACCTTGATATTGATGTTTTTCTCCGTTCTTTCTATATCGATATATTCCACCTATAGGCAGTATATTTGAACTTGTTTTGAACGCATCTCTATGAATGTTTCGTATTTTTTTTTCTATTCCCATTAAACCTATGCCCGAAATTTTTGATGTTACACCTGGGAAATATTCATCTACAATTGTTCTACTTAAACCAACCGTTTCAAAATTGCATCCACCTCTATAAGAACTCAAAACTGATATTCCCATTTTAGACATTATTTTTAATAATCCTAAATTAACTGATTTTATGTATCGAATTACACAATCATCAAAAGTCAAATTTCCAAATAGCTTTTTTTGAAATCTTTCATATAAACTATCAAATGCTAAATAAGGATTAACTGTTGTTGCTCCAACTCCAATTACTGTAGCAAAAGAATGGGTATCTAAACATTCACCCGACTGAACATTTATTGATACATATCCTCTTAGACCAAGTCTTACTAAATTTGTGTGAACAGCTCCAACGCTTAATAATGTCGGTATTGGATAATTTTTTTCCGAAATATTTTTGTCTGATAGAACAATTTGAGTAATACCCTTTCTTACAGCAATTTCAGTGTCTTTTTTTAAATTATTAAGAGCATCTTCCAATGTTTCACCATCATTAAATGTGCAATCAAATACCTGATTATTTTTACCAAAATACGATACAAATTTACTAAATTGAGTATTTGATAAAATAGGTGAGTCTAAAACATAAATATTTTCTTCTGTTAAATTGTCAAAGTCTAATATATTACCTAAATTTCCAAATCTAGTTTTTAAACTCATTACTTTATTTTCTCTTAAGGAGTCTATTGGTGGATTTGTAACCTGGCTAAAATTTTGTCTAAAGTAATGATATAGAGGCCTGTATTTATCTGATAATACGGCCAAAGGTGTATCATCTCCCATTGAGCCGGTTGCTTCTTTAGCGTCTTCAGCCATAGGATGTAATATTAATTCTAAATCTTCAAGACTATATCCAAAGGTATGTTGTCTTCTTTTAAGATCTATATCTTTATAAATGTTTTTTTCTTTTTCAATTACAAATTTTTTATCAAGATCTATTATTTGATTATTAAAATGTTTGTACTCCTTTGATAAAAAATCTTTGATTTGACTATTGGTATAAACTTTGCCTTTTTCAATTCTTACACCAATTATTTCTCCTGGCCCTAATCTACCTTTTGTAACTATTTTTCTCTCGTCCAAATGCACCATTCCAGTTTCTGAGCCAGCAAATAATAGTTTGTCTCTTGTAATTGTATATCTTAAAGGTCTTAAACCATTTCTGTCAGATGCTGCAATTACCCATTCATTATCTGTACCAGCAATTGCTGCTGGGCCATCCCAAGGTTCCATTGTACTATTTAGAAAATTAAATAACTTAAGTTGATTGCTTGGTAAAATTTTACTTTTTTTTGACCATGCATCTGGAATTAACATTAATTTTGTTAAAGGCGCAGAGTGACCTGACATCGTTAACAATTCGAAAACATTATCAAGTGACGCAGAGTCTGAATTACCTTCTGGTATTACTGGTTTTAAGTTCTCCATGTCCTCATATTTAGAACTAAACATTTCTTGTTCATGAACTTTCATCCAGTTTATATTTCCTTTAAGTGTGTTTATTTCTCCGTTATGAGCAATTGATCTAAATGGTTGAGCAAGATCCCAACTTGGTGCTGTATTGGTTGAAAATCTTTGATGGAATATTGCAAACCTGGAAATAAACCTCTCATCTTTTAAATCTAAATAAAAGTCAGACAATGCCTCTGCTAGAAACATTCCCTTGTAAATAATAGATTTGGAGCTAAAGGAGCATATATAAAAATTGTTTAAGTGTTTTTCTCTACATTTCTTTTCTATTTTTCGTCTTGTCTCGTACAGTTTTATTTCAAGGTTTTTAACATTTAAATTTTTCTGATTTGATTTAAAAAGTACTTGAGTAATCTCTGGTCTTGTTAATTCGGCTTTTTCTCCCAAAACTTTTGGGTCAACAGGCACTTGCCTCCAACCATAAATATAAAAATCACTTTTAGTAAGTTCACTTTCAAGTATTGTTCTACATTTTTCTTGCGCAGAATAATCATTTCTTGGTAAAAAAATCATTCCTATGCAAACATTGCTATCGTCATTATGTTTGTGTCCTGTGGCCTCAATTTTTTCTATAAAAAAATCAGATGGTATTTCAATATGAATTCCAGCGCCGTCTCCAGTTTTTCCGTCTGCATCCACTGCTCCTCTGTGCCAAACTGCCTTGAGTGCCTGAATTCCATATTCAACCACTTTTCGAGTTTTTTTACCCTCAGTTGAAGCTACTAATCCTACACCGCATGCATCATGCTCCATATCTTCTGAATAAATATGATTTTGCTTAAGCAATTTGAGGTTTTTATTTCGAATTTTCATTATGCAACTTTAAGTTTTTTATTTGAATTTATAAATTCAAGAATTTGTCCTGATACGTCTCTGCCATCTTTAATTGCCCAAACTACTAGAGAAGCTCCTCTTACAATATCTCCAGCTGCAAATACTCCTGGAACAGAAGTTTCCATAGTATCAAAATCAATTTTTATAGTTCCCCATTTTGTCAAATTGAGATTATCCTCTCCAAATAACTTTGGTAAATCCTCTGGATCAAATCCAAGAGATTTTATAACCAAATCAGCTTTAACATTATAATTTGATCCTTCAATTATTTCTGGTCTTCTTCTGCCACTATCATCTGGTTCACCTAATTTAATTTTATTTACTTCTACACTCTCTACTTTATTTTTTCCGTTAAATTTAGATGGAGTTGTCAACCAAACAAATTCTATACCTTCCTCTTCAGCATTTTGTACCTCTCTTGAAGATCCTGGCATATTTTTTTTATCTCTTCTGTAAATACATTTTACTGATTTAGCATCCTGTCTGATTGCAGTTCTCACACAGTCCATCGCTGTGTCCCCGCCACCTATAACCACAACATCCTTACCTTTTGCATTTAAAGTACCATCATCAAATAATTGAACTTTATCTCCTAATCCTTTTTTGTTTGATGCTGTTAGAAATTCCATTGCAGGAAATATATTTGCCAAATCACTCCCAGGTAAATCAATCTCTCTAGCTTTATAAACACCCGTTGCAATCAAAATTGCATTGTGTTTTTTCCTTAATTCTTTTAAAGATGCATCTTTACCAACTTCGAAATTATGTACAAATTTAATACCACTTTTTTCTAAAAGTTCTGTTCTTCTAGTCACAACATGTTTCTCAAGTTTAAAATTTGGTATTCCATATATAAGTAATCCTCCCGATCTATCGTATCTGTCATAAATAGTTACCTGAATGCCCTCTTTTCTTAATTCTTCTGCACAAGCAAGACCCGCTGGACCAGCTCCAATTATTCCTACACTCTCTTTTCTCTCATTCTTAACCACAATTGGTTTTACCCAACCTTTTTCCCATGCATTTTCTGTGATAAATTTTTCAACAGATCCTATAGTGACTGTTCCATGACCAGATTGTTCAATAACGCAGTTTCCCTCACAAAGTCTATCTTGAGGACAAATTCTACCACAAACCTCAGGCATATTATTAGTGCTCTGTGATAAAAGATAAGCCTCTTCCAACCTTCCCTCAGCAGTAAGTTTTAACCAATCTGGAATATTATTGCTTAATGGACAATGAACTTGGCAAAAAGGTACTCCACATTGCGAACATCTGCTTGATTGCTCTTTAGCCTTATTGTTAATAAATTCTTTATATATCTCGTTAAAATCCTCCTTACGATCAGTTATTTCTCTTTTAGGTGGAGTTTGTTGACCTATATTGACGAATTTTAACATTTTCTCTGACATAATTGAGATTTCCTATACTAAAATTGAGTTGTATAAAAGTTTAAAAAGGACAGTATATTTTACCTATATATTCAAAAAATTAGCATTTATAGCGTTTTTTTTAATATTTGCATACCTAATATGCATTCAAGTAATTGCTTTAATTATCATCTAATTAGTTTAACTGTTAAAAACCAAAATGATTTCTTACTATTTTCAAGTTGTAATTCTTGCTTTAATCCAAGGAATTTCTGAATTCATTCCAGTAAGTTCATCAGCACATTTGGTCCTAATATCAAGCCTAACTCAGTTTGATTACAAATCTATTGAAATTGATATAAGCCTACATTTAGGATCTTTGATTGCGATTTTAACTTATTTTTGGAGAGATTTAATAAATATTCTTGAGAATAAAAAAATACTTAGTCTAATTTTTTTTGGATCAATTCCAATAACTATAATTGGTTTTATTTTATTTAATTTTGAAATCATTTACTTGTTAAGAGATCTAAGATTGATAGCATGGACCACTCTTATATTCGGAATATTAATGTATTATTCTGATAGAAAATTAGAACATAAGAATATTAATAATAATTTAAATATTAAAAATATATTTATAATAGGTTTATACCAGATACTAGCACTAATACCAGGAGTTAGCAGATCAGGTATAGTTATAACAACATGTCGTTTTTTTAAATTTAATAGAGTTGATTCACTAAAAATTTCTTTCTATTTATCTATACCAGCTTTAGCTGGTGCAAGTATATTGAGCTTTAAAAACTTGTCAGAAAAATCATTTGAACTAAATTTATTTATATTTACATCGATTTTCTTGTCATTTATATTTTCTTTTTTAACAATTAAATTTTTGCTATTTTACTTAAAAAAATTTTCACTAAATTTATTTGTTTATTATAGAATAATTTTATCTATATTATTATTTTTAGTTGCTTACGGATGATCTCTTCAAAGATGGGGCAAGCTGAGATAATAAAACTGCGAACAAAATAAGAAAACATCCTAAGATATTATTTAAATCTAATATCTGATTTAATATTATCCAACCTGCAACTGCTGCGAAAACACCCTCTAAAGAATATATTATTGCAGCTGGTGCCTCATCAATATTTTTTTGCGCATACATTTGCAATGTGAACGCTATTCCTCCTGAAAAAACTCCTGCATAGATAATCGAATATTGTTCTAATATAATTTTAGAAAGATTTACCTCTTCGAAAATAAATGCAAAAAAAATTGAATAAGTGCCAACCAATATTGCCTGCAGTGAAGCAAAAATTAATGGTATATTAAATTTTTCCATAAATTTACCTGCAAAAATAATATGCAACGCCCAAAAAAAAGAGCAAATTATAACAAGACCATCACCTAATAATATTTCAGTATTTGAGAAATTACTTAGAAAGTATACGCCGATTAAACATAAAAAAATTGAAGGCCATATACTCCAATGAACTTTTTTTTTATATAAAATAAATAATATTAAAGGCACTAATGGTACATAAAAAACAGTAAAAAAGGCAGCGTTTGCTATATTAGTGTAGAGTAGTGATGTTTGTTGAAGATATGTACCTAAAAAAAGGGAGATACTCATCAAAAAGAGATATTTAAAAAAAAGATTTTTGTTTGATTGAATACCAGAAATTATTTTTTTTTGCTCAAATATTAGTGCAATTGGTAATATGGTAATGAAACCAACAAAAAACCTTGCAGCGTTGAAAGACAAAGGTCCAATATTATCCATACCAGTGTCTTGAGCAATAAATGCTGTACCCCATATAAATGTTGTAATTAAAGCGCAAATTAATGATGTAGTTTTTGACATTTAATGATTTTAAATGACTTTATTCATTCTACAGGAGCTGTCAAAATCTTCTTTGTTTATATAACACCCTGACATTTTTCGATCTCCTTTAAAAGATCCCCTTCCGTGTAAAATTCTCCAATTATTAAAAATTAATAATTCACCTGGTTTTAATATATGTCTCCATTGATATTCCCTGTTATTAGCTATTAAATCAAATTCTCTTATTGCATCATAAAATTTTAATGTTTTTTCGTCGTCCATCCTAAAAGCTGCTCGATCATAATTATTAAAACTAACTTGAACTAATTCTTTATTAGAATTGAGTTTAAAGATTGGTCTTTTTGCCTCTAGAAAAACTCCATCGCCAATATATTGTCCTGTTACCTCGATCTCACTTAACAATGTATAAAGATCCCTGTTTTCTTTATAAATTTTTTCTGCAATTTTAAACCCATCAACCATAATGGATTCTCCTCCTGTTGCTTCATAGTGACAACATAGCAATAATTGTAAACCGGGAGCATCATTGCTGTATGTTGAGTCGGTATGTGGTC
The DNA here is from genome assembly GCA_902570505.1 of uncultured Pelagibacteraceae bacterium. Taxonomy (GTDB): domain Bacteria; phylum Pseudomonadota; class Alphaproteobacteria; order Pelagibacterales; family Pelagibacteraceae; genus Pelagibacter. The sequence continues at coordinate 27,285 of CACFYR010000006.1, forward strand.
TTAATTCATCTTGTGTATAGGCACTATCCGCCATATCACTATTTGACTCAAAGCTCCACAATCCTCCAAAAATAGACTCTCTTACATAGCCTATTTTATTTGCAATTTTTTCTACTGAGCTCATTTCTGTTTTGCAATTTTGAATTACAACAAAACCAAATTTATATAATTTTTCTAAAAATTCTTTAAATCCTTCATTAGAAATTGTATTTTGAAAATCTACATATATATCTTTTCCAATATCTTTTTTATCCCAAATTTTAATATTATCGTTTATTTTTTTCGATTTATTTGAATTTTCCAAAAAAAAATTCGATGTATAATTAATTGGTTTTTTTAAATCAGACCATAATATATCAACTGATTTACCATTATCCTTTAAAATTGCTTTTTTTATATGAAGCTTAGGGTCAAGTTTGGCTGTATAAATTTTTCTTTGATTACTCCTTTGATCCCAACTGTCCTCGTCTCTTGCATGATCTCTTAACCATATATTTAAGAAATTATCCTCTTTGTCATTTGAAAATAGAATATTTATTTTATCTGGCAAGATCTTAATATTTTTAATCATTTAGTATAATTATAATACATTTTTAACATATTTAGATCTTTTTTTAGTCAAATTTTCAAGAAATATTGTCAATATGATAAAGTTATTATTAAAAAAACTATTAAGAAAAAAAATAAAAAATAATTTAGATGGTCAAGTTTGGATACAATTATCTTTATTAAAAGAAAATTTATCCCATTTTAAAAACTAGTCTCTTTCAATACACATAGCTATACCCATTCCCCCACCAATACATAATGTTCCTAAACCTCTTTTAACATTACGTCTTATCATTTCGTGAATAAGCGTAACTATAATCCTGCAGCCTGATGCACCTATTGGATGACCCAGTGCAATTGCTCCTCCATTTACATTTACTTTTTCATAAGGTAGCTTTAACTCTTTAATTACTGCAAGACTTTGAGCTGCAAAAGCCTCATTTGACTCAATAAGATCTACATCTGCCACATCCCAGCTTGCTTTTTTTAAAGCTTTTTTTGAAGATGGTATGGGACCTGATCCCATTAGAGATGGATCTACTCCACATGTAGCCCATGAGACTATTTTAGCTAAAACACCTAAATCTCTTTTATCAGCTTCATCTCTTCTCATCATTATAACTCCAGCTGCTCCATCGTTTATTCCTGATGAATTTCCAGGTGTAACAGTCCCATTTTCTTTGAATATTGTTTTTAATGAAGATAAATTTTCTATAGTTACATCCGACCTTGGATGTTCGTCTTTTTCAATCAATCCTGATATTATTTCATCTTTAAATTTATTTTTTTTTATAGCTTCAGCAGCTTTATTTTGTGAGTTAATAGCAAATTTATCTTGTTCTTCTCGAGTTATATTCCACTTATCGGCAACATTCTCTGCTGTTACACCCATGTGATATTTGTTGTAAACATCAATTAAACCATCTTTGAGCATTACATTTTTATCACAATTTGTCATGCTCTCTTGACCTCCTGCAATAATTATATCCGCATCTTTAGCTTTTAGAGATTGATATGCAGATGCTAAGCTTCTAAGACCTGATCCACAAACTTGGTTTATTATATAGGCTGTCTTATTTATTGGTATACCTCCATTTATTGCTGCTTGCCTTGCAGGATTTTGTCCTGTGTTTCCAGTTAATACTTGTCCTAGTATAACTTCGTCTATATCTCTAGCAGGAATTTTAGATTTTAATAATAAATTTTTAATAACAATAGAACCTAAATCATAAGATTTGTATGATGCTAAATTGCCGTTGTATTTACCTATGGGAGTTCTTAAGGCGCATGTTATTACAATATCATCTGATTTTTTTGTCATTTGAAATACAATAATTGCTAAATTTATAAATTACATTAAAAATATAATAAATTATATTATATAATTAGCGCCTGTAGCTCAACTGGATAGAGCGCTTGGCTACGGACCAGGAGGTTCTGGGTTCGACTCCTAGCAGGCGCACCAAGAAAGGATCTATGAAAATATCTTTACAAAAATCAGTAATTTACTTTTTTGTAATTATTGCAATAATATTATTTTTTATAACTTTGCTTATTTAATGAAAAAATTTGAAAATATAAGTACTAAACCTGGATTTATGAAACACAATGGTGGTTTGGTATTCCGTGTTATCTCCAAAAAAAAATACCAATTTAAGACAAAAATAAAAAAAATTCACTTGAATAGAGCAGGCATCACCCATGGGGGTTTTCTAGCAGGGATAATGGATGCAGGATCAGGAACAGCAGTTCATCGTGCAGCTGGAAATAAACAAGTATGTGTTACAATTTCTTTAGATATTAAATTCATCGGTTCAAGCAGTATTGGTGAAACAATAATCGGCGATGTAGAAATTCAAAAAGTTACAAATTCGCTTATATTTATGAAGTGTAAACTATCCTCTAATAAGAGCTTACTAGCAATTGGAACTGGTGTTTGGAAAAAAACTAGGAGATCTTTTATTCACTAATGAAAAAAAAAACAAAATATATCTTTTATGCTTTAATATATGTTTTTATAATATTCGTTATGGCAGCATATTTTTATAAAAATGGTATCAGCTTAATTTAATTCAAGAATATTTTTAAATTCCTCAAGTATGTTCGGGTTTGCAATTGCCTGTATGTTTTTTAGTTTATTGCCTTCTATAATGCTCTTAACAGCTATTTCAACTATTTTTCCATTTTTTGTTCTAGGGATATCACTCACTTGAATTATTTTACTTGGAACATGTCTAGGTGAAGCAAGTTTTCGAATTTTAATTTTAATCTCTTTTTTAAGTTTTTCTGATAATTTAATTTTTTTTTTCATCACAACAAAAAGAATAATGCGTATGTCATTCTCCCAATTTTGACCCACAGCCAAACTTTCATTCACAAACTTAAATTTTTCTACTACTGAATATATTTCAGATGTACCAATCCTAACCCCGCCTGGATTAAGAGTAGCGTCAGATCTTCCGTATATTATAAAACTATTATTATCTGTTTTTTCGGCAAAATCACCATGGTGCCATACACCAGGAAATTTCAGAAAATAAGATGACTTATATTTTTTGTATTTTGAATCATTCCAGAATTTTATTGGCATGCTTGGAAATGCATTTTTACAAACTAATTCTCCTTTTCTGTTTTTAATTGATTTACCTTTATTATTGAACACATCAACATCCATTCCTAAACCACTATTCTGGATTTGCCCTTTTACAACCGGATCATAAATGTTTCCCAAAACAAAGCATGAAACTATATCAGTTCCTCCAGAAATTGATGCTAAATGAACTTTAGACTTAATTTTTTTATAGACATATTCAAAACTGTCTTCAGAAAGAGGTGAACCAGTTGAGCATATCGTTTTTAATTTTTTTAAGCGATACTTGCTTTTAATATTTAAACTCAAATTATTCAAATTATCAATATATTTTGCGCTGACTCCAAACAGACTTATATTTTCTCTGCTTGCAATTTTAAAAAGTAAGTCTTTTTTTTTGTACATCGGATAACCGTCAAAAAGAACTATTGAGGCTTTAGATCCTAAAACACTTACAAGCCAGTTCCACATCATCCAACCACATGTCGTAAAATAAAATACATTATCTTTTGGTTTGATTTCACATTGTAAGATATGCTCTTTTAAATGTTGTAAAAGTACCCCTCCAGCCCGATGGCAAATACATTTTGGCTTACCAGTTGTTCCACTTGAAAATAGGATTACTAATTCTTTATTAAAATCAAATTTTTTAAAATATATGGTAGAACCATTTAATTTTTTTATTACATTCCATTTAAAAATTTTTACACTTCGAAATTTTTTACAATTTAATAATTCTTTTCCTGGGTAGTTAACAATAATTACTTTTTTAATACTTTTGATTTTAGAAAGAATTTTGGGTAGTCTATTTATTACATTTATTTCTTTACCGTTATAATAATACCTATCACAAATTATTAAAATTTTTGGTTTAATTTGAGAAAATCTTTCAACTACACCATTTACTCCAAAATCTGGAGAACAAGAGGACCAAATTGCGCCAATTGCTGAACTCGCTAGAAAACACTCAACTGTTTCGATAATATTTGGCATATACCCGACTACTCTGTCATTAGTTTTTATTTGATTATCTTGAAAAAATTTAACAATTCTACTTACAGACCTGTATAGTTCTATCCAATTTTTAATTTCTCTGTATCCATTCTCAGACACAAAAGTAATCGCTTTATCTTTATCTTGTTTTCTAAGTATATTTTCAGCGAAATTTAATTTTGATTTATTTAAAAATTTACTTTTATATAATTCTTTAGATAATATGGTATTTAAATTTTTCTTACCTCTTACGTCAGCATAATCCCATATAGAGCTCCAAAAATCTTCTGAATTTTTTATACTCCATTTTAATAAGTTTGAGTAAGTTCCATTTGGTGAATAATTATATTCATTCTTCAAATAATTTTCATATTTAAAAAGATTTGATTTTTTCTTTTGTTGTTTGCTAGCTCTCCATAAAACTCTATTCATAAAAATTCTTATATTGAATTATCTACAATTGTGTTATTCTAATATAATAAAAATACTAAATGAGAACTTTTCATGCTCCGATTCGGACTATTTTTATCCTATCTTTGTTCTTTTTGAGTAACAAGATATAGTAAATAAAAATTTTTGTATACAAAAAGTAGATATGAGAAAAAATAAAATTACAGCTGTCCTTGGTCCAACTAATACTGGAAAAACGCACCTAGCTATTGAGACTATGTTATCTTTTGACACTGGCATGATTGGTTTTCCATTAAGATTACTTGCTAGAGAGGTATATGACAAAATTATTACTAAAACTAATAAGCAACATGTAGCTCTAATAACGGGTGAGGAAAAAATAATTCCTTCAACAGCCAAATATTTTTTATGTACGGTAGAATCTATGCCTATAGATAAACAAGTAGATTTTGTTGGTATAGATGAAATTCAAATGTGTTTTGATCACGAGAGAGGTCATATTTTTACTGATAGACTTTTAAATTTAAGAGGTGAAAAATTAACGATGTTCATGGGATCTAATACTATTAAAAATCTTATAAAAAATCTTGATGAGGATATTGAGTTTATTGCTAAAGACCGTCTATCTAAACTTACTTATGCAGGATACAAAAAAATATCAAGAGTAGAGAGAAAAAGTGCAATAATTGCATTTTCATCTGAAGAGGTTTACGCGATTGCTGAGTTGTTAAGAAGACAAAAGGGTGGTGCTGCAATAGTAATGGGCTCTCTTAGTCCCAAAACTAGAAACTCTCAGGTTTCGTTATATCAATCTGGTGATGTTGATTATCTGGTAGCAACTGATGCAATTGGGATGGGCATTAATATGGATCTAGATCACGTTTATTTTTCCAATTTAAAAAAATTTGATGGAAAAAAATTAAGAAGATTAAATTTATCAGAGATAGGACAAATAGCTGGACGAGCTGGAAGACATTTAAATGATGGTTCTTTTGGAATTACTGGAGAATGTAAAAATATAAATGCTGATGAAGTTGAGTGCTTAGAGCAACATAAATTTGAGGAAATAAGAACAATATTTTGGAGAAACTCAAATTTAAATTTTGAAACGCCACAATCTTTAATTAAATCTCTTGAAGATAGACCTAAAGAGACTTGGTTAAAAAGAATTAATGAATGTGAAGATGAAAAAGTTCTAAAATATATTGTTAAAGATGGTTTAGTAAAGCTAGAAAATACTTTTGATCAAACGAAATTATTATGGGAATGTTGTCAAATACCTGATTTTGTAAAGAAAACATATGGTAATCATTTGGAGGTTGTAAAAAAAGTTTTTGAATTCTTAAATGAAGATAAGAAAAAAATAACAAATCAATACATGAAACAACAGCTTGCAAATTTGGATAAATTAGAGGGCAATGTTGACTCTATTTCGAACAGAATTGCTAACGTCAGAACATGGTCTTACGTCGCAAATAAATCTAATTGGGTCGAAAATCAAGATTATTGGATAGAGAGAACAAAATATTTAGAGGACAAGCTCTCTGATAGGCTACATGAAGAATTAACAAAAAGTTTTATAGATAAAAGAGCTAGTGTTTTGGCTAGAGGATTAAAACAAGATATTATTTTTGAAACACAAATTATTAATAGAGAAAATGTAATGATAAATGAGCAATTTATAGGTAGGTTAAAAGGTTTAAAATTAGATCTAGATCTAAAAATTGGAGCTTTAGATACAGATGTCAAATCTTTAAAAAAAGCAGCCAGGCAAAATGTTGCTCCTGAAATTTTAAAAAGAGTAAACGAAATCATAACTAATCCTATCTTAGAATTAAGAAATGATTTTAAAATATATTGGCAAGGAGATCCTATTGCAAAATTAGCTCCTGGTAGAGATTATTTAAGTCCTGAGTTAAGTTTGATAATCGATGAAATGATAGAATATGAGGATCAAAAAAAACTTTTTGAATTTTTAAATAAATGGTTAACCAAAAAAATATATGATGATCTTGAGTCTCTATTTAAATTAAAATTTATTAAAGAAAGTAATTCACAAGTTAGGGCATTAGCATTTCAGTTATATGAAAATAACGGAGTAGTTAAAAGAGATGAAGTAAAAAAAATAGTTAGTCAAATAGACCAGGATCATAGAAAAATTCTAAGAGATATTGGAGTGAAATTTGGAAGGTATCATATTTTTTTGTTTAAATTGTTTAAACCAAATGCAGTTTCGTTGAGGATATTGCTATGGAAAAATTATAGTCAAAAGTTATTAAAGTTCGAACCACCAACTTTTGGTTTAAACTTTCTAGAAGATCAACACAAAACAAACCAAAAATTAATGCTTTTATGTGGATTTGAAAAATTTGAAAATTTTTATGTAAGGATTGACATTTTAGAAAGACTCTTTATTCATATTATAAAGCTTGGCGATAAAAATAATAAAGATATAAAGCTTTCTCCTGAAATGTTAAACCTTTTAGGATGTAATAAATCAAACTTTATAAAACTAATTAAATTAATGAACTACAAAACTACTGAAATAAATAATGAATTATATTTTAAATATTTTCCAAAGAGGTTATTAAATAAAAATAAAGATAAAGCTGATGATAAAGACAATGCATTTAGTATTTTAAGTCAGTTAATAGTTAAATAATGTTTGACTTTTTAAAAAGCAAAAATCTAGAGAAGAATAAAAAAGATGAGACTTTTATTGAAATAGCTTGTCTTCTAATACATGCTTCTAAAATCGATGAAAATTATACTGAGAACGAGAAAAATATTATTAAAAAAACTTTAATTAAACTTGGATGTTTAGAAAATGATGTAGAAAATTTAATTATTAAAGCTATAGAAATAGAAAATAGTTCTAACCAAATTTTAGATTTTACTAGAAAATTGAAAGAAGTAGAAAAAGATAAGAAAATATCGATAGTAGAAGCACTTTGGGAAATAATATACTCAGATAAAAAATCAGATATGTACGAGGATAATTTGATGAGAAGGTTAACTGGATTATTATATCTTGATCCAAAAATAGTAGGCGATATTAAAGAAAAAGTAAAAAAAGAGAAGATCTAATGACTTACATTGTAAATGATAAATGTATTAAATGTAAACTTATGGATTGTGTTGAGGTTTGCCCTGTTGACTGTTTTTATGAGGGAAAAAATATGCTTGTAATTAAACCTGATGAGTGTATAGATTGTGGCGTTTGTGAGCCTGAGTGTCCAGTGGACGCCATAGAACCTGATACAAACGAGAATACAAATAAATGGTTAGATATAAACAAAAAATACTCAGAAATTTGGCCAAACATTACAACAAAAAAAGAACCACCTAGAGATAACGATAAATATAGAAATGAAGAAAATAAATTTGAAAAGTATTTTAAAGAAAACATTTAAAAACAAACAGTCAAAAAAAATTAAAATTAAAAAAAAAGTAGTAAAGAAGAAAAATAAATCTACTGAAATAAAAAAAAAACAATTAGCAATTAAAAAGGTCAAAAAAGTAGTTTTAAAAAAAGAAAACAAGACTAAAGTTCAAAATGAAAATTCTAACCAAAATCTTAGAATATCAAAAAGTTCAATCGACCAAAAACCAGAGATTAAAAAAATAAAAAAACAATCTACAGAAAAGAAACTATTTAAAATAAAAGATTATGTCGTTTATCCGAAGCATGGTGTTGGACAAATTACAGAGTTTAAGAAAATTAGTATAGGTGGTATAGATGTTGAGACATACATTTTAAGTTTTGAGAAAGATAAGGCTAGTGGGATGATACCTGTAAATAAACAATCCCATTTAAGACCTTTAGCAACAATAAATCAGGTGAATAAATGTATGAGTATCCTAAAAGGTAAACCTAGAATTAAAAGGTCGATGTGGAGTAGAAGAGCACAGGAATACGAAGCAAAAATTTCCTCAGGCAAGATTTATGAGTTGGCTGAGGTAGTTAGAGACCTCAATAAAGGTGACGATATTATGGTTGATCAATCTTATAGTGAAAGACAGCTTTTCGAAAAAGCTTATGAGAGATTACTAACTGAATTTCAGATTATATTAGGAATAGGATTAGAAAATACCCAAAAAAAATTGGATAAAGCGCTCAAAAGAAATATTGAAAAACAAATGCCCAAACCCGAAGAAAAAGCTGAGTTGCAAAGCGAGGTTGTGGCTAATCAAGAGACATCAGAATAAAAAAACGCTTCTCACGCAATCGCCATGAGAAGCGTTATTTCTTAAGAAAAAGAATACTAAACTATCTTCTTCTTTTTTTCTTAGCTTTTTTAGCTTTCTTTTTCTTTTTAGCTTTTTTTCTTCTTTTAGCCATTTTTTAGCTCCCTTTATTAAACGAATCATTATTGATTCGCATTAATTTAATTTTATTTTTTTGAAATAGTTATGTCAATTACTTAATTATTTTGAAAATTTTAAAAAAAATAATTTTTTTTTAATAAAATATAAATTTAATAAAAGATAAGCAAAATAGCGATTAATAAACAATATTTTTTAATATAAATTTTCAAAATTATTTTTGTATTTGTTTATAATTTTAAATCTTTTTAACTTTAACGTAGGTGTTAACATTCCATTATCAATTGAAAATTTTTCTTTAATAATAAAAAATTTTTTAATTTTTTCAATTTTAGTTAAATTTTTATTTATATTTTCTATTTCTAATTTAATTTCAGAATCATTTGATTTATTTTTTTCATCAGAAAGAATTAGTAATGCAACTAAGAAAGGTTTATTGTCACCATATACTACAGCTTGCTCGAAAAATTTTGAATTAGTTATTTCATTTTCAATTTTCAAAGGCGATATGTTATCGCCGCCAGGCGTTATTAAAATATCCTTCTTTCTATCTGTTATCTTCAAATAATTATCTTGAAATATTCCAATATCACCAGTATATAACCACCCATTTTTTAAAACTTTTTCAGTCTCCTCTTTGTTATTCCAATATCCGAGCATAATGTTTTCTCCTTTAACTAATATTTCACCATCATCTGCAATTTTTACTTCATTGCCTTTAAACGGAGGGCCGACAGTATCAACTCTTATATCGTTAATTGGGTTACAGCTTACTACTGGAGACGCCTCTGTAAGTCCATAACCTTGTAAGGTTGGCAGTCCAATAGCATTTAGGAAAAAACCAACTTCTTTGTCTAACGCGCCACCGCCAGAAACGAATGTTTTAAGAGCGCCTCCGAATTGAGCTTTAATTTTTCTTCTTACTATTTTATCTAAAATATTATCTACTATTTTTTCAGATAAATTTAATGATTTCCTTCTAATCTTTTTATTCCCTAAATATAACATTTTATTAATAAGGTATTTTTTTAATCCTTTTGATTTATTAAAATTTGAATTTATTTTTTGATAAATGTTCTGATAAAATCTTGGTACAGCTGTCATAATTTCTGGCTTACAATCATTCATATTCTTAATTAATTTTTCAATACTTTCAGCATAATATATTTTTGCCGAGACAGTTATTTGTACAAATTGTACTGTATGCTCGTAAGAATGAGATAAGGGCAGCCAGGTTAAAAATCTTGTTTTGTTTTTCTTAATAAAAGATTTTAAAATGTCTATTCCACCCTCACAATTATTTAAAATTCCTCCATGACTTAATATTACTCCTTTGGGATTTCCTTGTGTGCCTGAAGTATAAATAATACATGCAGGATCTTTACGAGTTGTATTTAAATTTAAAAAATTGTTAATGCTTTCTTTTGTAAAAGTTAATTTTTTAATACAATAGTATTCACTTTCATTAACATCCTTTAATTCCTCGAATGAAAAAACTTTTTTTATAAATTCTTTTTTTTTAATTATATTCTTTATTTTATTAAATTGTTCTTGATCTGAAACGATTATAACTGACGGTTTGCAATCATCAATAATGTATTCATAATCTTTTTCAACATAAGTTGTATAAGCTGGAACAGTAATCGAATTTGACAACATTATTGATAAATCAGAAATAAACCATTCAGGTCTATTTTCAGATATTAATAGACATCTATCACCTTCCTCTGAAAATTTTTTAATTTCCACAGAAAATTTATTTATTAATTCAAAAGTTTCATGCCAACTATATTCAATTTTTGGATTTTTTAACGAAGTTAAAAGTATCTCATTTTTGTTACCCTGATTTTTATATTGAAAATAAAAAAGTTCTAAAAGATTATTTAATTTTTTTAAATCAGTCATAACCATATTTGAATTTAAGCTAAATTTATAATCATACAAGTTTATTTAATTCTTAAAAGGTTGGTGGGCAAAGAGAGAATCGAACTCTCACAGTATTGCTACTATTGGATTTTGAGTCCAACGCGTCTACCAGTTCCGCCATTCGCCCAATTTTTAAACTTATATAATTTATTTAATAGTATAAAAAGATTAAAATTAGTAAAAGTAAATATGTTTAAAAATTTGTATCATAGATCTATAGATTTAGCAGGACATAAGAATTCCAAAACATTTTTAGGTTTAGTCTCATTTATTGAAAGTTTTGTTTTTCCAATACCGCCTGATGTTTTTATAATTCCAATGACAATTGCAAAAAAAAAACAATGGAAAAGAATAGCTTTAATAGCTACCATTGGTTCAGTGTTAGGAGCATGTCTTGGTTATTTTATAGGATTTGTATTCTTTAATGAAATAGGGGTAAAAATTTTTGAACTCTATGGAGTAGATAACGCATCCTTTTTAAAAGATAAAGTCTCATCTGATGGAGGTATAATAGCTTGGATAACTTTGTTGGCTATCGCGGGTTTCACTCCAGTGCCATTCAAACTTTTAACTATAACTAGTGGATTTGTAGGATTTAATATATTTTACTTTGTAGTAGTTTCGGCAATTACTAGGGGATCAAGATTTTTTTTAATTGCATTTTTAATTGGTAATTTTGGAACAGCAATGAGAAAAATTATAGAAAAAAAATTACTTAAGATATCAGTAATTATTTCAATTATATTAATTATTTTTGCATTTTTAATCTATAAATATTTAAAAAATTTTATTAATTAAAATGAAAAAAATTATTAACATAAAAAACTTATACGTATTTATATGTTTGTTAAGCTTATTTAGTATTTTAAGTGCACTATATATTGAGTATGTATTAGGTGCTATGCCCTGCAAGCTATGTATATATCAAAGGATACCCTATTTGCTTGCAATATTTATAAGTATAATCGGATATATTTTTTTAGATCAAAAATTATGGCTTTATATTATTTTACTAATTTTTTTTTCAAGCTTCATATTAGCTGGATACCATTCTGGTATTGAAAATAGTATTTTTGCTGAATTTAAAGGATGTAACTCTGACAATATTAACCTATTGAATAAAGAGCAAATATTAAATTCCTTTGATGAAATTATGCCTAATTGTAAAGATGTTAAATTTAGAATTTTAGGATTTTCTCTTGCGACTTTAAATATGTTTATTTCTTTAATAATTACTATTATATCAATATTATTAATTAAAACTTATGAAAACAAATAAAAAAAAACTTGAGGAATTTATTAGGGTCGATCACGCAGGTGAAAGAGGTGCAATTAAAATTTATGAGGGACAATTGCTCGCTTTAAATACACTTTACAAAGATGAAGAATTAAAAAAAACTGTTGAAGAAATGAAAGTTCATGAGAAAGAACATTGTGATTTTTTCGAAAATGAAATAAAAAAAAGACATATAAAACCTACAAGGTTTTTACCTCTTTGGGATTTATTAGGTGTTGGTTTAGGTTTTGGAACTGCATTACTCGGAAAAAAAGCAGCAATGTTATGTACCGCTTCAGTTGAAGAGGTAATTGATGAACACTATCAAAATCAAATTGAACAAATTCATGATGACGAAAAAAAATTAAGAGAGAAAATTGTAAAATTTAGAGAAGATGAGCTACATCATAAAGACATTGCATACGAAAAAGGTGCCTCTAAAGATGGGTTTTACTCTTTGCTTGATAAGGTTATAAAAACAGGGTCAAAAATAGCTATAAATATTTCTGAGAAATATTAAGGTTCAAGCTCAACATCCCAATATAGATAATCCATCCAGCTTTTATGTAAAAAATTTGGAGGAAAATTTTTTCCATTTTTGTGAAGATCTTCTGTGCTAGGTCTGTATGGTCTTTGATTAAGAACCATTCCAGAATTTTCATATAATCTACCTCCTTTTTGGACATTGCAACTAGAACAAGCTGTGACGACATTATCCCAATTAGTTTTACCACCCTTTGATCTTGGTAATAAATGATCAAAAGTTAATTCTTTATTACTTCCACAATATTGACATGTAAATTTGTCTCTCAGAAAAACATTAAATCTTGTAAAGTTTGGGTTAGATTGTGGTTTAACAAATGATTTTAGTGCAATAACACTTGGCAGTTTCATACTAAAAGATGGACTTCTTATTACTCTATCATAGTAACTCACAATAGATACTCTATCTAAAAAAACAGATTTGATTGAATCTTGCCAACACCATATTGACAAAGGATAATAACTTAGAGGTCTATAATCTGCGTTTAATACTAACGCAGGACATTTTTCTAATGGAAGAGTGTCACTAATTATATTAGACATAACAAATTTTAACCTATAAAGTTTAATAATTCAATTAAACAAATTAATTTTAATAAATTATTT
>CACFYR010000007.1 GCA_902570505.1 uncultured Pelagibacteraceae bacterium
ATTGGTAAAGTCAAAATCGCTGAGCTTATTTAATGCTTCTTGAAGTTTTTTTTCTTTTTCGCTAAGACTTTTCATATATATAACTATAATAATAAATTGAATCGTCTAAGTCTATACAGGATAACTTTTGAAAATAACTTATAAAGATCTTGCAAATGCAATAAGGTTTTTATCTATTGATGCGGTGCAAAAAGCGAATTCTGGTCACCCAGGTATGCCGATGGGGATGGCTGATGTGGCTACAGTATTATTTAAAGATTTTTTAAGATTTGACCCTAAAAATCCAAGTTGGATTAACAGAGATAGATTCGTGCTTTCTGCTGGACATGGATCAATGCTTCTTTACTCTTTGCTTTACTTAACAGGTTATAAAAGTGTTTCGTTAAAAGATATAAAAAATTTTAGACAACTAAATTCTATTTGTGCAGGACATCCAGAATATCACCCAAATACTGGTATAGAGACTACAACAGGACCTCTGGGTCAGGGAATAGCAAACGCTGTTGGTTTTGCAATATCTGAAGAATTTTTGAAAAACAAAATTGGAAAAAAAGCGATTAATCATAAAACATACGTACTAGCTGGTGACGGTTGTTTAATGGAGGGAGTTAGCCATGAGGCTTTAAGTCTTGCAGGGCATTTAAAACTAAAAAATCTTATTTTGCTTTTTGACAATAATTCAGTATCTATAGATGGCCCCACTAACTTAGCAGTTTCAGACGATCATGAAAAAAGATTTAAAAGTTATGGTTGGGACTATCTAAAAATAAATGGACATAAATTTAATGAAATATCAAAAGCTTTGAAAAAAGCTCAAAATTCAAAAAAGCCCATCGCTATCTCTTGTAAAACAAAAATTGGGTATGGTTCACCTAACAAAAGTGGAAAAGCATCATCTCATGGAAGTCCCCTAGGAGAAGATGAAGTTAAATTAGTTAGAAAAAAATTAAACTGGAACTATGAACCATTTCAAATACCAAAAAAACTGTTAAATGAGTGGAGAAAAATTGGAGTTAAAGCTCACGAAAAAAGTAAAAAATTTAAAAATAAAAAACATAGTTCAATAAATCTTACAAAAAATTTAAAATTGTTAAACACTTCAATTAAAAAAATTAAAAATGATTACTTTAAAAATTTAAAGCCATTAGCAACTAGAAAAACTTCTGAAATGTTTTTAAATGTTGCATCTAAATTACCTAATCTAATTGGAGGTTCTGCTGACTTAGCGGGTTCAAACAATACTAAAACTAAAAACCACAAAATAATAAAACCAGGTGATTTTTCTGGGAACTACATTCACTACGGAGTAAGGGAACATGCCATGTGTGGTGTGATGAATGGTATTTCCTTACATAGCAACCTTGTTCCATATGGAGGAACTTTTTTAATTTTTAGTGATTATTGCAAACCATCAATAAGACTTGCTGCTATGATGAAGCAAAGAGTAATTTATATTTTTACTCATGACTCTATTGGCTTAGGAGAGGATGGTCCTACTCATCAACCAATTGAGCAATTAACAAGTTTAAGATCAATTCCAAATCTATATGTTTTTAGACCAGCAGATTTAATAGAAACTTTTGAGTGTTGGGAAATTGCAATTAAAAGCAAAGATACACCGAGTGTAATTGCTTTAACAAGACAAGGAATAAATCCTGTTAGGAGAAAAATTTCTTATAAAAATAAGTCAGAGAGAGGTGGATACGAAATATTAAGAACAAAAGACAAAATTGATATAACTATAATATCATCCGGGTCAGAGACCAGTTTAGCATGTGAAATTTGTCATAAATTAGCCACAGAGAATATTTATTCTAAAGTTATCTCAATGCCTTGTCAGGAATTATTTGATCTACAAAGTACTGATTATAAAAATAAAATTTTAAAAGAAACACCGATGGTAGTATCTATAGAGGCCTCAGAAACAAATTACTGGAAAAGGTATACGGGTATAAATGGATTAAATTTTGGGATAGATGAGTTTGGTAAAAGCGCACCGTATCAAAAAATATATGATCATTTTAAGTTAAATTCAAAAAGTATAATTGAAAGTATAAAAAAGAGATTATGAAAATAAAAATTGGCATCAATGGAATGGGAAGAATAGGAAGAATGATAGTTAGAGCAATATATGAAAATAACTATAAAAATATTGAAATCAAACACATTAACAATAGAACAAACTCTGAAACATGCTCAAACCTTTTAAAATACGACTCAATACACGGTAAATTTAATGCTGATATAAGTTTTGATGAAAACCACATTGTTATAAATAAAACTAAAATTTCTTTTAGTCAGGAAACAGATCTAAATAAAATTGACTGGAATAAATTTGATGTTGATTATGTTTTTGAATGTACGGGCAAATCTAACTCGAGGGATAAATTATTAGCACATTTAAAAAATGGAGCTAAAAAAGTTATTGTCTCTGCACCTTGTAAAAATGCAGATAGAACGATTGTTTTTGGGGTTAACGAAAAAAACTTAAAAATAGAAGACAAAATTATTTCTGCTGCATCATGCACAACAAATTGTCTAGCTCCTGTTGCTAATGTTTTAAATAATAATTTTCATATAAAACAAGGTTTCATGACAACTATACATGCATTTACAAGCGACCAAAGGATTTTGGATAATTCACATAAGGATCCGAGAAGAGCTAGATCTGCCAGTCAATCAATAGTACCAACCTCAACTGGAGCCTCAAAAGCAATCGGAGAAATTATACCATCTCTTAAGGGTAAATTAGAAGGTGTTGCTATGAGAGTTCCTACTCCAAATGTTTCTTTGGTTGAGTTGGTTTTCTGCACTGAAAAAGAGTTAACTATTAATAAGATTAATTCAGCATTTGAAAAATTTATTGACCAACAAAAAACAAAAGTTTTATTTATTACTAAGGAAAAACTTGTTTCTATTGATTTTAATCACAATTCTGCGTCATCAATTATTGATGCGTCTTTAACAAATGTAGTTGGAAAAAATATGGGTAAAATTTCAGCATGGTATGATAACGAATGGGGTTTTTCTAATAGAATGTGTGATATAGTTTGTTATCTGCATAAAATTTCTTAATGAAATATATAAAAGATCAAGAAAATTTAAATGGTAAGACAATTTTGTTAAGACTTGATTTAAATGTTCCTTTAAAAAATAGAGTTATTACCGATGAAACTAGAATAAACAAAATATTACCAATAATTAATTTTTTAATTCAAAATAAAGCAAAAATTATAGTTATTTCACATGTTGGAAGGCCCAAGGGTAAAACTTCAAATAATCTTTCACTTAAACCAATATGCGAGAATATAGAGAATAAAATAAATATAAAAATTAAGTTAATTAAAGAAAATATATTTAAATTAAAAAAAAATGATTTGTTTATAAACCCGCAAGATCAATTATTTTTTTTAGAAAATATTCGATTTTATGAAGAGGAAGAAAAAAATGACATTATTTTTTCAGAAAAATTGTCAAAACTTGCAGATATATATGTTAATGACGCCTTTTCGTGCTCGCATAGAGCTCATGCATCAGTTAGTAATATAACAAAGTTTATTCCATCATTTGCAGGGCTCCAGTTACAGACTGAAATTAATGCGTTAAAAAAAGTCACGAGTGAAATAAAAAAACCAATTTCGTGCATAATAGGTGGATCAAAAATTTCAACAAAGATTGGTTTAATAAAAAATTTAATACCAAAATTTGATAATATTATACTTGCTGGAGGTATGGCTAACAATATTTTAAAATTTAAAGGTTATTCTATAGGTAAATCAATTAGAGAGGATAACTGTGATGAAACAATAGATGAAATATTTAGATTTGCAAAAATTCATTCATGTTCAATTATTTTTCCTGAGGATGTGGCTGTAGGTAAAAATATGGATGATTTAGCAAAAATAAAAAATATAAACGATGTAATTAATGATGATATTATTTTGGATATTGGACCTAAAACTATTAAGAAAATAAAAGAAATTATTGATTCTAGTAAAACAATTCTGTGGAACGGTCCAATGGGTTATTTTGAAAATTCTAACTTTGCAAACGGTTCTTTTGAAATTGGAAAAAAAATTGTTGAAAAAAATAAAAAGAATTTAATCTATTCTGTTGCTGGCGGAGGTGACACTATTGCCGTTTTAAATCAACTAGGTGCATTAAATGATTTTGATTTTGTTTCAACCGCTGGTGGAGCCTTTTTAGAATATCTTGAAGGAAAAGAACTTCCTGGTATAAAAGCTCTAAGTTAATATGTCTAATTTAAATAAAATTGCGTTAGAAATTATCTCAAATGGTAAAGGTATTTTAGCAGCAGACGAAAGTACTGGTACAATGACTAAAAGACTGGAAAGCGTGGGTGTGTCATCAACCTCAGAAAACAGACTATCTTTTAGAAATATACTTTTCAGTTCAAGCTGTATGAAGAAGTATATTGGTGGAGTAATTTTATATGATGAAACAATTAGACAATTATATAATAATATAAAAATTCCTGAAATTATTTCCAACATGGGATCTCACCCTGGGATTAAAGTCGATACTGGTGCTAAAGTATTAGCTGGATCAAGAGAGGAAAAAATTACAGAGGGATTAGACGGTCTTAGAGATAGATTAAAAGAATATCATAGCCTTGGAGCAAAATTCACTAAATGGAGGGGTGTTTATATTATCTCGGAAAAATATCCTAGTAAATTATCTATAGTTTCAAATGCACACGCACTAGCGAGGTATTCTGCAATAGTGCAAGAGTGCAATATGGTCCCAATAGTTGAACCTGAGGTATTAATGGATGGTAACCACAGTGCAAATGATTGTTTAAAAAAAACTACTGAGGTTATAAAAAAATGTTTTGATGAGTTGATTTTACATAACGTAGATTTAAGTGGTATAATTTTAAAACCTAATATGATACTACCAGGAAACAATTCAAAAAAAAAAATCTCAAATAAGGAAGTAGCATATTTAACAATTGAGTGTTTAAAAAATTCAGTTCCTCCAGAGGTTCCTGGCATCGCATTTTTATCAGGTGGACAGTCAGAGATCGAGGCGACTGAAAATTTAAATTTAATAAATAAAAATAACAATACAAAATTTATAATGACTTTTTCATATGGAAGAGCATTACAGCAAAGCGCACTTAAATATTGGTCAACTAACCCTGATGATATTAGTGGCACACAGAAAGTGTTTAATCATAGAGCTGAAATGAATAGCCTTGCAGCTCAAGGAAAGTGGTCAAATCAGCTTGAGAATAAATAAAAAGCAATTTATATATCTCATTTCACCAAATAAAATTAAAAAAAATTTTTACAAAAATTTAGATAAAATTTTACAGTCTAAAAAAGTAAAATTTTTTCAATTAAGAATTAAAAATTCCTCAAGGGAAAAAATTATCAATATTGGTAAAAAAGTTAAAAGAATTTGTAAAAAAAACAAAGTTATATTTATAATTAATGACGATCCAAATATCGCAAAAATTATAAATAGTGATGGATGTCATTTAGGTCAATCCGATATAGATATTTTGAAAGCAAGAAAGATAATGAAAAATAAAATCATTGGATTAACTTGTCATAATTCAAAAAAACTTATTAAAAAGGCAATTCAAAATAAAGCTGATTATATAGCTTTGGGAGCATTCTATCCAACAAAGACCAAGAAAACTAGATTTAGAGCAAGATTGAAATTAATTACTGATACAAAAAAATTAACTGATATACCAATTGTTGCAATAGGAG
Source organism: uncultured Pelagibacteraceae bacterium (assembly GCA_902570505.1). Classification (GTDB taxonomy): domain Bacteria; phylum Pseudomonadota; class Alphaproteobacteria; order Pelagibacterales; family Pelagibacteraceae; genus Pelagibacter. Next base: position 5,742 of record CACFYR010000007.1, read on the forward strand.
GTATAAATTCAAAAAATTACAAAAATCTACTGTTGCATAAAGTAAATTTTTTAGCTATCTCCGGCTACATTTGGAATAATAAAAAATTAACTCCTAGGGAGGCTATCAGTTTATTAAATTATGAAAATTAATGCTAATGAAATTAGAGTGGGTATGCTTATAGAATATAAAAATGATCTTTGGGAAGTTCTAAAAATTCAACATGTTAAGCCAGGAAAAGGTGGAGCATTTAATCAAATAGAAATGAAAAGTATAAATAATAATACTAAACTTAATGAAAGATTCAGATCAAGTGAGACGGTAGAAAAAGCGACCGTTGAGGAAGAAAAATTTTCTTTTATTTATAAAGATAAAGACGAATTCGTATTTATGAATTCAAAGTCATATGAACAAGTCAGTATTGAAAAGAATGTTATAGGAGAGAAAGAAAAAATGCTTTCAGAAAATTTGGAAGTTGTAATAAGTTTTTATGACGAAAAACCTATTCAAATTGAATTACCAAATCAAATAGTTTCTGAGGTTAGGGAAACCGAGATAGCAATAAAAGGACAAACAGTTTCTTCATCATATAAGCCTGCAATACTAGATAATGAATTAAAAATTCAAGTCCCTCCATTCATAAATATAGGAGATAAAATTATAATTGACACTAGAACCTTAGAATATTTGAAAAAAGTTTAAAATGAATTCAATATCTCCAAATTTAAATATTATGATCAAAGCGTCTGAAAAAGCATCAAAAGTATTGATAAGAGATTTTGGAGAACTTGAAAATCTTCAAGTGTCAAAAAAAGGACCTAAAGATTTTGTAACAAATGCAGATAAAAAAGTTGAAAAAATACTAATTGAGGATTTGCTAAAATATAAAAAAAAATTTTCAATACTTTCAGAGGAGGCTGGATATATTAAAAACGATGATCAGCAAAATACATGGGTTATAGATCCGATAGACGGCACATCAAATTTTTTGCATGGTGTTCCTCACTTTTGTATTTCCATAGCTCTAAAATCAGAAAATGAAATAACTTGCGGTTTAATTTTTGATCCTATTAAAAATGAACTCTTTTATGCTGAAAAAAATCAGGGTGCTTTTTTTAACAATCAAAGAATAAAAGTTTCAAAAAAAGTAAATATTGAAGAATGTTTATTTGCTACAAACTCTGATGGTATAAAAAAGACAAATATATCTTCAAGAGTTACAGGTAGCGCTGCATTAGATCTTGCATATGTAGCTGCGGGAAGATTTGATGGATATTTTCAAGACGGTTTAAATTTATGGGATATTGCCGCTGGAGTATTAATAGTAAATGAGGCAGGTGGAAAAACAAGCGATATAGATTTTGAAAAATATGAAAAGATTAATTTATTAGCATCTAGCCAACAAATATATAAAAAATTGTCAGAAAAAGTTGTTAAGTTTTAATTGTTTTTAATAAAACTTTTGTTATAAGTCCCGTTATGAAAAAAAAAATACATCCTAACTATCATGTTATAAAAGTAGAGATGACTGATGGAAGTCAATTTGAAACAAAATCTACTTGGGGTTCAGAGGGAGAGGTCCTCAAATTAGAAATAGATCCAAAATCGCATTCGGCTTGGACTGGCGGGAAGCAAAAATTACTTGATAAAGGAAGAGTAAGTAAGTTTAATAAAAAATTTAAAAATTTTAAATCAGATAATAAATAATGTCAAAACCTCCATTAATGCCAATGGCAACCGCTTTATGGCTTGTTGAAAATACAACTCTTACATTTAAACAGATTGCAGATTTTTGCAGAATGCATGAAGTTGAAGTTCAAGGTATAGCTGATGGAGAAGTAGGTAAGGGAATAGTTGCATATAATCCTATAATGTCGGGTCAATTAACGAGGGATGAGATTGAGTTATCTTCAAAAGATAATAATAGGCCTTTAAAAATGAAATCTAACGATGTTGACATAGAATTTTCAGAGAAAAAAATTAAAAAATATGTACCACTATCTAAAAGACAAGATAAACCTGACGCAGCATTATGGTTGTTAAAACAACACTCAAAACTAAAAGATTCTCAAATTGCAAAGCTTATTGGTGTAACAAAAAATTCTGTTACATCTATAAGGAATAAAAATTATTGGAATTATAATAATCTAAATGCGAAAGATCCTGTCGCTTTGGGATTATTTTCTCAAAAAGAGCTAATCAGCGCTTTAGAAAAAGCTGATAGGAGAATAAAAAGAGAAAAAAAAATACAAGAAAAAAAAGACTAATGTTATAGACATTTAAGTTTTAAAATGTTAACAAACCGAAATTTTTGGAGGATGCTATTAAAATAGAAGTTAAAGATAATAATGTAGAACAAGCTCTTAGAGTTTTGAAAAGAAAACTACAAAGAGATGGTTTTTTTAAAATTATAAAGCTTAAAAATAATTACGAAAAACCTTCAGAAAAAAAGAAAAGAATTCAACAAGAAAACATTAAGAGAGTTAAAAAGCTTAATAAACTTAAAAATAGATTTTAATTATCGCGGGGTGGAGCAGCCTGGTAGCTCGCAAGGCTCATAACCTTGAGGTCGGCGGTTCAAATCCGTCCCCCGCAACCAAACATTTAATTACAACTTAAAATTTGACTTTTTACTATCGATTAAAAAAGCTTTTACAGTTTCAACAGTCAGTGATGTAAAAGTTTTACCAAATCTTTCAATCTTATCAATTATGCTTGGAGGTGCAGTAATTATATGGCAACCTAATTTCTTTGCATTGGTATAATTATATGCTTCTCTTGTACTGGCCCATAAGATCTCTACATTTTTAAATTTTTTTGAATACTCAATACTTTTTTTAATTTCTGGGATTGGATCTTTTCCTGCATCTGACATTCTACCACAAAAAATTGATATAATTACCTTAGTTTTTTTATCGATCTTATTTAAAATTTTTTTTGTCTGGTTAGCATTATATACAGCGGTAACATTTATTTTAATTTTACTTTTATTTAACTCTTTAATAACGTTGCCCATAAATTTATTTTTAGAATTTATATATGGAACCTTAACGAATATATTTTTTCCCCAGCTCTTTATTTTTTTACCTTGGCTAACCATATCTTTTTCATTGTCTGCAAAAACTTCAAAAGATATAGGTTTGTTAGTGATCTTCAAAATCTGTTTACAATAATTCTCATAATTTTTTGCCCCAGCTTTGCGCATCAAGGATGGATTAGTGGTAAATCCCTTCACTATCTTCTTGCGATTGAATATTTTAATTAAGGATTTATCGGCTATGTCACAATATATTTTGGTCAACTTAAAGGCTCTTTATAATGTCTTCAGTCATTTTTTTAGCATCTGCAAATAACATTAAAGTATTATCTCTATAAAAAAGATCGTTATCTATACCAGCATATCCAGGTGACAAACTTCGTTTTACAAATAATACCGACTTAGATTTTTCTACATCCAAAATTGGCATTCCATATATTGGCGATTGAGGGTCACTTTTTGCAATTGGATTTGTAACATCATTAGCTCCAATAACATATGCAACGTCACAGTTTGCAAAATCATTGTTAATTTCCTCTAACTCAAACACTTCATCATAAGGAACATTTGCTTCAGCTAAAAGAACATTCATGTGACCAGGCATTCTACCTGCAACTGGATGTATCGCGTAAGTAACTTTTACACCATTTTTTTTTAATGCATCAACCATTTCTCTTAATGCATGTTGAGCTTGAGCAACTGCCATTCCGTAGCCTGGTACTATAATTACAGATGAGGCATTTTTCATTAAAAAGGCTGCATCTTCAGAGTTTCCACTTTTAACAGGTCTCTGTTCCTTTGAGGAAGTATTTCCAGACTCCTCGGTAGCTCCCCAACCACCTAAGATTACATTAAAAAAAGATCTATTCATACCCTTACACATTATGTACGAAAGAATTGCCCCTGATGACCCCACAAGAGCACCTGTGATAATCAATGCGCTATTTTCCAGAGTAAAACCTATGCCTGCTGCTGCCCAACCTGAGTAAGAATTAAGCATCGATATAACTACTGGCATGTCTGCACCTCCAATTGGGATTATCAACAAAATACCTACTAAAAGCGATATAGCAATTAAGGACCAAAATAAATTTTGGCTTTGTGTAGTGCATAAAAAATAAATTAATCCAATTAAGGATATTCCCAACAATAGATTTAGATAATGTTGTCCAAAAAATGTAATAGGAGATCCTGACATTAAGCCTCTTAATTTTAGAAAAGCAATGATTGATCCTGTAAATGTTATTGCTCCAATTGCAGCACCAAGAGACATCTCTATCAAACTTGCAATTTTAATATTTCCAGGAATTCCTAAATTAAATACATTTGGATTTAAAAAAGCAGAAATTGCAACAAACACAGCAGCCAGTCCAACTAAACTATGGAAGCCAGCAACTAACTCCGGCATAGCAGTCATAGGAATTTTAAATGCTATAAAAGCTCCAATTGACCCGCCTACTAAAAGAAATAAGATTAAATATAAAAATCCTGTTGAAAAATTTCCGACTGATAAAACTGTAACTCCAATTGCTAGTGCCATTCCGATTATGCCGTATAAATTTCCCTGTCTTGAAGTTTCTGGAGATGATAAGCCTCTCAAGGCTAAAATAAAAAGTACCCCTGATACTAAATAAAATATTGCTAACAAATTTGCTGACATTGATTATTTTTCCTTCTTTTTTTTTTTATACATAGCCAACATTCTTTGTGTAACAAGAAATCCACCAAAAATGTTTACTGCAGCTAGCAATATCGCTAAAAAACCAAATATATTTGATGTTTCAAACACATTTATATTGTTTCCAGCTAAGGCTGCTATAATAGCACCTACAATAATTACTGATGATATAGCATTAGTTACTGACATTAAAGGCGTATGGAGAGAAGGTGTAACACTCCAAACGACGTAATAGCCTACAAATATAGAAAGTATAAAAATACTTAACCTAAATATAAAAGGATCAATTTCCATAATTATTTAACCAATGTCTTATTTATAATTTCATCTTCCATATTAATATTAATTTTTTTATTATCTTTATCATAAAGATTTAAAACAAAATTAAATATATTTTTTGCATATAAGTTTGACGCAGAAGTAGGTAATTTATTAAGAATTGTACTTTCACCAACAATAGTTACGCCATTTTTTTCAACGGTTTTATCTAATTCTGTATAAGCTGCATTTCCACCTTGAGATGCTGCCAAATCATAAATGACTGATCCTGGCTGCATATTATTTATCATATTTTCATTTATAATTTTTGGTGCTTTTTTACCTGGTATCAATGCTGTACATATAACAACATCTATTTTTTTTAATGTTTCAGTAATTAACTCTTCCTGTTTTTTTTTAAATTCATCGCTAGCTTCTTTTGCATATCCTCCATCTGTCTCTAAATTTTCTGCTCCCTCGACTACTAAAAATTTTCCTCCCAAACTTTCTACTTGTTCTTTTGATGCCATTCTTACATCAGTTGCGAAGACGATTGCTCCCATTCTTTTTGCAGTTGCGATCGCTTGAAGTCCTGCAACACCAGCTCCAACAATTAAAACTTTTGCTGCTGATATTGTTCCTGCTGCAGTCATCATCATGGGTATTGCTTTTTTGAAGAGAGCAAATGAATCAACTACTGCTTTGTATCCAGCTAAATTTGCTTGTGAGGATAAAATATCCATTGATTGTGCTCTGGTGATTCTTGGTAAAAGTTCCATTGAAAATACAGAGACATTTTTTTTTGATATATTTTCAATTCTAGTTTTATTTTCTGTACTGTTAAAATTTCCAATTAAAATATCGTTTTCTTTAATTAAATTTAAACTATCGTCATCAGGTAGGTTTACTTGCAAAACAATATTTGATTTTTTTAAAACATTCTCTCTGTTATCAAGTTGACAACCTGCTTTTTGAAAATCTTCATCTGATATGCCCAAATGAGATGCTAAGTCGTTTTCTACAATAACGCTAAATCCGTTATCTAAATACTTTTTTGCTATCTCTGGTGTTATAGAGATTCTTTTTTCACTATTCTTATTTTCTGATACTGCGCCAATTATCATATTCTATTTTTGTCTTGCTTTGAATTTTGGATTTTTTTTATTTATAATATAAACTCTTCCTCTTCTTTTGACTAATTTAGAGTTAAGATCTCTTTTTTTTAATGATTTAAGTGAACTCGCAATTTTCATTTTTATTTACTTTTTTTTTTTATAAGAGATTTTATATACTCATTTAATTTTATTTTTCCATATCTTTTATGAACTTTGTTATTAAATGACACATTTGCCAAAGCTGAAGCGTACCTTTCCCCTAGCCTTTTAGGCAAATATCTTATTTTTGCGTCAAACATTTTTGCAACTTGAAGTATAGAATAAACTTGCTTATTTGAGATACTATAATGAAGACAATTATTTTTTTTCCAAGCCTCATAACAAGTCTTAACCGTATCATCTATATGTGTAAATCTTCTAGTTTGAGTTCCTGGCCTTACTACTGTTAAGGGTTTATTTTTGTTATAACAATTTTCAAAAATTCCAATTACTGTTGCCATTGATCCAGTTGTAATTTGTCTTGGACCATAAACATTGTAAAAATATATTACCTCGTATTTGAAGTTAAACCATTTTTTTAGATTTTCCAGGAGTTCTAAGTTTTTTGATTTTGTAAAAGCGTAAGGTGATAGATTTCTATCTTTACCTGAATTACCCAAACTTGCGGATGTAGCTGAGTAAATAAGCTTAATTTTATTATCTAGACAAAACTTAAATACAGCCTTACTTCCTAATGTATTAGCATCAAAACACTCGTTAAATTTTTTAAAACTTTGATAAATTCTTGCAAATTCTCCAAAATGAAAAATTGAATGAATTTTATTTTTATAAATTTTCAAAATTCTAAAAATATCTTTAGTATCTCCATTAATATATTTTATTCTTTTATTATTTATATGATTTTTTTTTAAGCCACTTGAGTAGTTGTCTAAACTAATGATATTAAATTTAGTTTTAAGTATAAAAAATTCAATTAAATTAGATCCTACAAACCCTGCTCCACCTGTAACAACTAATATATTTTTCATTTATAGTGATTAGCCTGGCAATGACCTACTCTTCCATGCCTTAAGACAAAGTACCATCGGCGCAGAAAGGCTTGACTTCCGAGTTCGGAATGGGATCGGGTATTTCCCTTTCGCAATAATCACCAGGCAACGGTTTTATACCTTATAAAAGTTTTTTGTAAACTCTTAAATTTATTTTAACTTTTTCTCAACTAAGGTGTGAAAAAAACACCCAAATATTACGCTAAAGAATAAACAGATTACAGATATTAATTCGTTATTTAAATTTATTTCAAAAAGATTAATAGCTTTATAAAAACCAGGAATTGTTAAAACTTGGACTAAGTATATACTGTATGAGGCGTTACCTAGATAAAAAAATATTTTATTATAAAATGGTTTAGTATTTACAGCTCCGAAAACAATTAATGCTGACGGTAAGCCCCAAATAATAAACCTATCGTAATTTATTAAGTAGCTACTTTGATCAATAGATAATGATAAGGAAATGATACCAATAAATAAAATTATTAATGCAATGAAATGATTTATTTTAATTTTAGAATAAATGTAACCAATAATCACACCCATAAAAAATTCTAAGAAAAACAAGTTTCTTGAAATCAGTAAAATTACAATCATTGAAAAAAAAATAAACAATACAATTTTTTCCAATTTTTGAAAATAAAGACTTATTCCAAAAATTAAATAAAATAACATTTCCCATTCAAGTGTCCAACCAACATTAATTACTGGAAACTCTTTTGTCATTAATTGAGAAATAAAGAAAAATGAGCTTATAGATTTTTTTACGTCAGTATTAAATGATCTAAAGATATCAGGAAAAAATAGAAACAATAAGATTATTGTAAAAGTGATTAGCCAATATATTGGTACAATTCTTAATAATCTAGATTTATAAAATTTTAAAATTGTTTTTGGGTTATTGATTTGTGAATAAATCATAACAAAACCTGATATAACAAAAAAAATATCTACACCATTTGCTCCCCATTCGCCTAAAATGAAAGACATTTTACTTGGTTTATTATAGCTATTACCACCAATCAAAACATGCAAGTAAACAACATTAATTGCTGCGAATGCTCTTAGGTATTGAAGATTGCTTAACATCCTTACTAAATTATTATAGAAAATATTAGATTATGCAAAAAGTAAAATATAATTTTTTAACTTTAAAGCTACTTTTTCTATATTCTTTGTTTTATTCAACAATTTTATTAGGTTTTTATTTTAATGAAGACTCACTAGGAGGAGCTAAAGCTGATTTTCTTTATCACTATAATATTTCTCAAAAATTTTCAGAGAATTTTTTTTTAACTTTTAGCGCATATGGAACAAACACAGATGGTATGAACGCAAGGAATTCTCCGGTTTTTTGGATATTGATTTCATATTTAAATAATTTTGTTTCTTCAGAATTTTTAAGATTAATAAATTCCTCATCATCATTATTAATTTCATTTTTATTTTACAGATGTTTGGTTATAAAATTTAAAAATGTTGATAAATTTTGTTTATTTTTTTTTTCTTGTATTTTGTTTTTATCTCCTACAATAAGATCAGTTTCAATATGGCCCTCTACTCTTAATTGGGGCTTAGTATTTTTTTTAATATCTCTTTTAAATTACTTAAAATTTTTAAATACTTCTTCTAACAAGAAGAAAAATTTATATATTTACTATACTGTTTTTTTTATTGCTATAAGTGCATATTTACATCCAAGTTTTGCTGTTTTTTATATTTTTTATTTATTTAATTTTGTTAAACATTATAAATTTGGAGTAGTCACTTTATATATATTATTATTTTCTTTGACACTTGCAGCGCCATCTTTATTTTATATAGTTTCTAAAGATTTTTTTAGTTCTTTTCAAGCTGCTCAAGGAATACAAACATCAAATATACAGTCATTAAACTTATCAAATAAAATATTAATTATTTCAACTATGATATTATTTTTTATAATTCCAGTGTTAAATTTAAAAATTTTAATAAATAGAATTAAAAATATAGAATTAAAAGAATTTTCTATTATTGTTATTTTTTGTTTAATTAATATTTATCTATTCAATTATCCGGCATTTGATAGTGGTTTAGGTGGTGGTTTTTTTTACAAGGCATCTAATATATTATTTGGAAATAACTTAATATTTTATATATCGTCAATTATAGCAATTACCAGTATTTATTTATTATTAGAAAAAAATTTTTATAATTATGTTTTGTTATTTATTTTAATTATATATACACCACAACTTACTATTTATAATAAATATTACGATCCTTTAATATTAATTATCTTTTCTATTTTAATAAATTTTAATTTAAAAGATCACTTTTTTAAAAAATATTACAAATTTTTACAATTATATTTTATTTCAGTCGTATATTTGTTAATTGGGATTTTTAAATCACAAATATTTTAATTTGATATTCTCTCAAAAAATTTAAGTGTGGTTTCAAATCCTCTATCGAAATTATTTACAGGTCTATATCCATATTTTTTTGCTATAGAAATATCTAAACACTTTTTTGGCATTCCGTCAGGTTTTGACCGATCATATTTTATCTTCAACTTTACATTCATTTTTTTCATTAAAAATTTTGCATACCAATCTATTGTAAAATCTTTACCTGTCCCGATATTGATGTAAGGTTGACTAATTTTCTTTTTCATAAAATAGATTACTGCGTCAGCAAAATCGTCAACAAACATTAGTTCTCTTCTAGGTTTTCCAGTTCCCCATATATTCAGAAATTTTCCATTATTTTTTTTTGCGTCATATATTTTTTTTAGTAAAGCAGGATAAAAATGAGAATTATTTAAATCATAATTATCATTGGGTCCATATAAGTTAGGTGGCATTAAGGTTTTATAATTTATTTTATGAATATGACTATAAAACTCACACATTTTTAATCCTGCAATTTTTGCTATAGAATATGCATCATTTGTTTTCTCTAACTCCCCAGTTAATAAATATTTTTCCTTCATAGGTTGCTTACATAGTTTAGGATAAATACAACTTGATCCAAGTAGGAATAAATTTTTAACATTTGCTAAATGAGAACCATGTATTACATTATTTTGTATTTGAAGATTTTCATAAATAAATTTATCCTTGAAGTTTTTGTTTGCTAAAATTCCGCCTACTTTTGCTGCAGCTAGAATTACAAAATCAGGTTTTTTTTTTTTTAAAAAGTTAAATGTTGATTTCTGATCAATTAAATTTAATTTTTTTTTGGTAGCGGTAATTATTTTTTTAAAACCTTTATTTATTAGTTTTTTGCATATTGCAGAGCCAACCATACCGTTATGTCCAGCAATAAAAATTTTAGAATTTTTATTTATCATTTTTTTAATTCAACTTTAACCATTTCTTTTACTAATTCCTTAATATTAGTCTTTGGTTTCCATTTTAAAATTTTTCTGGCTTTAGAAGAGTCTCCTAAAAGAGTATCGACCTCTAGAGGTCTAAAATAGGCCTTATCACATTCAATGATGCAATTACCATTATTATCATAACATTTTGCATTGATACCTTTTCCTCTCCAACTAAATTTGATACCCAATTCTAACATAACTAAATTTGCAAAATCTTTAATAGAATATTGTTTACCTGTTGAAATAACATAATCATCAGGTTTTTTCATTTGAAGCATTTTCCACATTGCTAAAACATAATCTCTAGCATGCCCCCAATCTCTTTTTGCATTTAGATTGCCTAAAAAAAGTTTTTTTTGTTTTTTTTTCTTAATCTTGCATAATGCGGACACTATTTTTTTTGTGACAAATGTTTCACCTCTTATCGGGCTTTCATGATTAAATAGTATGCCATTACAAGCAAAAATATTATGGGCCTCACGATAGTTTACGGTTATCCAATGCGCATAAACTTTGGAAACACCATATGGGCTTCTAGGATAGAAAGGTGTTTTTTCATTTTGAGGAACTTCTAAAACTTTTCCAAACATTTCAGAGGTTCCTGCCTGATAAAATTTAGTCTTTTTCTCAAATTTATGAAATTTAATTGCCTCTAAAATTCTTAATGCTCCTATTGCATCAGCATTAGCCGTATACTCTGGAACTTCGAAAGACACTGCTACATGAGATTGGGCAGCTAAGTTATAAATTTCAACTGGTTTTATTTTTTTTATTAAACTTGATACAGAAATTGCATCTGTTACATCTCCGTAATGTAAAATAAAGTTTCTATTTTTTTCATGCGGATCTTGATATAAATGATCTATCCGACCAGTATTAAAAGAGGATGATCTTCTTATAACTCCATTAACCAAGTAATTTTTTTTTAGTAGAAGTTCGGATAGATAAGCTCCATCTTGTCCAGTGATACCAAATATTAACGCAATTTTTTTTTTCATATTTTTTCTATGTTTTGAAATATATTATTATTAATTAACATTCAATTTATTTATATTTCTATTCTCATATATATACTCAAAAGTTTTTCTAAAGGGCATTTTAAACTTTTTTAATTGTTTAAAATTATTTTTTGTCAATAACTTATTAATATCTGAAAAAGTATAATTTTTTTTTAACATATCATGGTAGTGATGCTCAAAAATAATTAAGTGTATATTTTTTAATAAATCTTCTGCTCCTATCAACACATCAAACTCAGAACCCTCGGTATCTATTTTCAAAAAATCGATTTTATTTATTTTATTTTTAATTAAATAATTTCTTAATGTAATTTGATTAACAGAAATTTCTGAATAAAAATTTTTTAAATTTTTTTTAAATATAAATTTATTTTTTTTTTTAAAATACTTAGAATTAGTATTTATGTTTTTTAGAGTAGAGGAAGAGCTTTCATCAAGAAATTTTATAGTTTTTACCATATTTTCTGAACCTAAAGCCAAACATTCAAGATTTATTTTGGTTGTTGGAAATTTTTTTTTATAAAAAATTTTTTTTTTTTTAATTATTTCAATATTATCTTTTATAGGTTCAAAAGAGTAAATATTATTTATTTTAAAATTATTAAGATAAATTTTTATTGTCTCTCCCTTATGAGCACCTATATCAAAAAAAAAATCAATTGATACTAACCTCAATTTAAGAAATTTAAATATTTTCCTTTGGTGAAAAAAATCAAATACCTTTAAAATTAATAAAAATATTTTATGCATCTAATTAATTATTTGATAATTCTCTGAATTTATCAACATATCTAAATTGATTATCAACTGAGCGATAGTAAGGTTCTTTAAAAGGGTTATAATTATAAAATTCATGTTCTTTAACAATCCTATCAATGTTTCTTCCAGAAAAAATTATAAATATCAAAGCAATTATAAAGTATATTTTTATCTTGTAAAATTTATTAAATTTATATTTTTCTAAATATAGAGATACTGGAAGAAATATTAATATCGATATTAACACATATCCACCATATCTTAAAGCTGGATGGTTAATGAACCATTCAAGAAATAATATAAAAACAAATAAGTAATTAAGGTCCATAATTTTGAAGTTGAAAGGTGATTTTTTATTTTTATTAGAAAAGGTAAATATTAAAATCATACTTAAAAATAACAAACCTAGAACAAAGTCTGAAACTTTGTTAAAAAAATAAATATTAAACCAATTAGAAACCCAATTAAAATTAGAAATATATTCTGGAATATTTTCAACAATGAAATTAGGTGTATATCCTGCTTTTGACCAAACTTCATAATGTATTTTCATTTTAGCAACTTGATGCAAGGGAATTGTCCAATCTATCGTTTCAAAACATGTAAAAGTTAAAGGGTAAATTAAACAACCAGTATTAAAAAAAATAGACATAATTACTAAAAACCCCAAAGATATAGACATGTAAAAATAGGAATTTTTGAATATTTCAATAAAAATACCTAAATTTTTTTTTTTTATAAGTAAATAAATAATTGGAAAAATAAAAATAAGATAAAGAATATAAAAAGTTTTAAAAGAAATTATTAAAGCCATAAGAATCATAATTTTGATTAATTCATTTTTTAAATCATTAATTTTGTTTTTTTCATTTTTTAAATTTAATAAACTTAAAAAAAATAAAAAAACCAAAATTTGAGACGATCTGTCGGTTCCGTGTTCTTGTAATCTATAAAAAAAAAATATTTATAAATGCCAAGCTTAATAAAGAGAAATAGAATCGATAATTAAAATTTTTATCTTTTAAATGGTCAAATATATTATTAAGAAGTATTATATTGCCAAAACCTAAAATTAAAACTGCTCCTACATAAAACATATTATAAGTGACAAAAGGCAAATAAAATAGAGAATTTAAGTAAAAAATTGACGAAGGAGTCCTAAAACCATGATTGAATTCTCCTATTCCTATTATCATTGTGTTTTGAGTTAGATTATATGTATATGGAAAATGATAATAAGGAAAATCATCATGGGTTTTAAATATTAAAAAAGATAAAAATAAAATTGAGAAGGTAAAAAATAAAATTTTCATTCCCCTAAGTTTAGAATTAATTGCATAATAGGTGAAAAATAATAATCCAATCAAAATCAATATTGAGTTATGTAATAAACCATGTGGAATTATAAAATGAGATATGTAGGAGTAAATTAGAAGAAAAAAAATACCAATTAATCCTTTAAAACCCAAACATTCTATTTTTAAGTTATTCTGAAGTTTTTGGCTTATAAAAATTCCATAACCTAAACAAGATAAAATTATTGCGAAATAGAAAATTATGAATATGGAGAAATTATAATACATTAAATTATTTAATATTTTTGACTAAACATAAATGAGAATGTCATATGAATTTTATAATTAATTTTAAATTATAAATAAAGTATTTCTTAAAATTCCCAATTTAAAGGCTTTTTTTCCTTTTTTTATGATTAAATTATGTTTAATAAGTTTTAATTAAATCTGTATGAAAAATTTAACCTTAGTTATCCCAGCTAAAGAGGAAAAAGAGTCACTACCAAAAGTTCTAGATGAGTTAATACAATATGACTTAAAAAAAATAATTGTTCTAGAAGAAAGTGATTATAGCACAATAAAATCTATAAAAAATTACAATTGTGAGGTTTTGTTTCAAAAAAAAAGGGGGTATGGAGCTGCTCTAATAGAAGGTATTCAAAATGTTAAAACCAAGTACTTTTGTATTTTTAATGCTGATGGTTCTTTCAATCCAAAAGAATTGTCAATAATGCTTAACAAAATTGAAGTAAATAAATTGGATTTAGTTTTTGGATCAAGATACGAGAAAGAAGGTGGAAGTGAGGATGATACAATAATAACGTATATAGGTAATTATTTTTTTACCAAACTAGGTAAAATTTTGTTTAAACTTAATATTACAGATATTTTATATACTTACGTAATCGGAGAAACACAAAAAGTAATAAATTTAGATCTAAAAGAAGTAAACTTTAATTATTGCGTTGAGCTTCCTATCAAAGCTAAGGAATATGAATTAAAAATGCTATCGACACCTTCATATGAAAGACCTCGAATAGGTGGTAAAAAAAAAGTAAATGCATTTAAAGATGGTTTCTCAATTCTTATTAGCATGGTGAGGTTAAAACTTAACAAATGATAGTGTTCGACAAATTTAAAAATTTAAAATTGGCAGTTATATTTATTTCAATTTTACCTGCCATGACTTTAATTGGGTCCTCTGTCACAAATTCTACAATTATAATAATTGATTTAATTTTTCTATATGAAATTTATAAAACTAAAAAGTATAAAATACTAAATAATGAATTTTTTTATGGATTAATATTTCTTTGGTTTATATTGTTAATAAATTTAATATTTTTAAAAGTGAAAAATATCCACACCAGAATTTTGCTTCTAAAATTAATGTTCTACCGTTAGGTGGGTATTTAATAATAATTTTTTTTACAATTTTTGATTATAAAAATATTGAGTTTAGTTTTATCTATATTTTATCATTATTTATAATTGGAGCTTTGTCTGACCTTAAAAAATTTAATTCACCTAAATATAGATTGGCAGCTCAATTTTTGATTGTAATAATATTTATCATTAACTTTGATGTTAAGATTATTTCAACAAGATTACAATTTTTAGATTTTTTGATGGCAAATTATTATTTCAATTTATTTTTTGTAACTTTCTGTTTTTTAATTTTAATAAATGGAACTAATTTTATTGATGGATTAAATGGACTAGTAATTTTATATTATATTTCTATAATTTTAATATTAAAATTATCAGGATTAAATTTTGAAATTTATAATAATAATTTCTATATTCATAATATATTATTAATATTAGGTTTATTATTTGTATTGAATTTTTTAAATAAAATATACTTAGGAGATAGTGGTTCTTATTTAATTGGTTTTTTATTTGCATATTATTTGATAACTATTTACGAACAAAATCCTCATATGTCGCCTTTCTTTATAATTTTGTTATTATGGTATCCATGTTTTGAAAATTTATTTTCTATTATAAGAAAACAAAGATTTAAAAAATCTGCTGTTGAGCCAGATACAAAACATTTTCATCAATTACTGTATTTTTTTATAGCTAAAAAATCTAAATTTAACCAAAAATTATATGTTAACAATTTTACATCTATAATTATCAATATATTTAATATTTTAATTTTTTTTATTGGATCAAATTATATTGATAAAACCAATATCCAAGTCATGCTTATATGTTTTAGTTTAATTACATATTTATCATTATACTTTTTACTTTTTAGATATAGATATAAAAAAATTAATTAACCTTAATTTTACAATAACTTATTAAAAATGCGAAACTTATCCAAAAGTATAATGATGAATATGTACTAAATAGGCTACCAGACGGTATTAACGGTATTAGGTTGGAAATAAAGAACAAAGACCCTCCTAATTGAAAAGTATTTTTATCAAAAAGAGAATTCCTAAAAACTTTTATAATACAATATAAAAAAAATGTTATAAAAGCTAAATAACCAGTAAGTCCTAACTCCGATAATAATTCTAAATGTTTTTCATGAGGATGAGTTGAGGGATTGAAATTATATTTATTATTTTCATCGTAAATTATAATCCTGTAATTTTTCAATCCAACGCCACTAAATTTATAGTCTTTAAATATTAGAAATGCGGTTTTGTAATGATCCCCGTAATTTGTGTTTTTTATTGAATCCAAGGGATTTTTAATAAGTGGTTTTAAGAAAGTTATCCAAAATCTATGAGTATAGCTATGATCATTTTGCAATATTCCTTTTGATATATTTTTTTCTGCTAAAAAAATAAAAATTGATACAAGAATACAAAAAATACCAGTTATCCAATATTTCATTTTGAAAAATTTTCTTTCTAAGAAAAAGACAAATAAGAAAAATATTACAACAGTTTTAATAAAATTTGCTCGCTCTCCTATTATGAATGATAAAAATAATATAAATAAAATTAATAAATAGACTTTAAGAAGTCCATATTTAGAGTTTTTATATCTTGAAAAAATAATTATGAATGAAATCAAACTTAAAAAGGAGAATATATAACCAATTTTATATTCTTGATCTAAAAAACTTACTAATCTTCCAGGAATGCTTGATTTAAATCCCAAAATATTTGATCCATTAATAAATTCAAATAAAACATCAAAAGAAATTAGGATAAAAATCGTTAACCAGAAATTGAGTATAAAATTGCTATAATTTTTATGATTATCAAAAAGATAATATTTCAAGGCAAAAACTAACAATATAAATCTTATAAATCCAAAAGATCTTAAAAAACTATTATCAAAATTTATACTAAAAAATATTAAATTT
This sequence comes from uncultured Pelagibacteraceae bacterium, assembly GCA_902570505.1. Classification (GTDB taxonomy): domain Bacteria; phylum Pseudomonadota; class Alphaproteobacteria; order Pelagibacterales; family Pelagibacteraceae; genus Pelagibacter. Next base: position 22,632 of record CACFYR010000007.1, read on the forward strand.
TTTCAAATAATAAACTAAACATAAATATGATAATGAAAAGATTATAAGCTGAAAATAAATCATTTTTTATTTTTTATTAAAAAATTTAATGACAATATAAATATAAAATAAATAGATTTAACAAAATTAAATTTTTGATAATAAAAGTAAACTCTAAAAGCATCAGAAATTTTTTGTTTTAGTGATTTGGACAAAGAATCTGGATTATTTGTCCAACTTGTAAGTGTTTTTTTAATACTATAAAATTTAATTCCTTTTTTTGTAATTCTCAACCAAAGAACGAAATCCTCCTTAGTTTTAATTTTTGGGAAAGGTATTTTAAAATTTTTAATTAATTTTCTTGTTACTACTACTGTAGATAATCCAATATCACATGAATTTAATAATTTCTTATAATTTAAATTTGTTGCGTGTCTTGTCGAGATATAATTTTGTTTATCATCTATAATTTTATAGGATGTATGAGTAGCTAAATAACTATTTTTTTTCATAAAATTTATCTGCAATAATAATTTATTCCTGGTCCAGGTATCATCACTATCAATAAATGCAATATATTTGCCTTTTGCATGTTTAATTCCATTATTTCTTGAATATCCAGCTCCTATATTTTTTTTATTAATTAATAATTTAATTCTCTTATCAATTTTGCAAATTTGTTTAATGAAATTAAGATTTTTTTTTGTATTTTCATCGTAAATTATTATAATTTCCAAATTTTTATAGGTTTGATTTAAAACCGATTTTACTGATTTTTTTATGAATTTTTTACTTTTGTAATAGGGTATAATTACGCTAACTAAATCTAAATCTTTAAGATTTCTCATTTTTTTATTACTTCAAAATTATATTTTTGCTAGATCCATCGTTTATATTTTTAGCATATTCAAAAATATTTGAAATTTCTTTTAAACTATCAAATTCAAAAAAACTGTAATTCAATAATTTAATATATTCCAAAAGATCTTTAAGCGTGTAGCCATTTTCTATATACAAATAAGGAGCTAACTCCATAATTATAATAGGCTTGTATCTTGTCAAATACTTTTTACCGCTTCTAAATACAGACAACTCGTGCCCATCAACATCACACTTAATTAAAGTTTTTTTATTTATATTATTTTTTAATACGAATTCATCTAAAGAAATTGTTCCAGCTAAGCTAGTAGATTTTTTAATCCCCAAATGCTTCTCGTGTTTTTCGCTTCCTCTGTTTAAATTCCATGACGAATAAATTTTTTCAGGCTTAATTTTTTTTTCAGTAATAAACAACTGACTTGATAAGACATTTTGAATTTTTGGATTTAAAGATAAATTTTTAAGTAATTTTTTAAAGGCAAAATTTGTTGGTTCAATCGAATAAATTTTAGAATTCTTAAAATTAAAAGCAAAATTTAAAGAATGAACGCCAATATTTGATCCTATATCTATTATATCAATTTTATCATTTTGTATTAATTTTTTAGAGGTATTCAAAATTGATTTTTCAAAATTACCAAAAATATATATGCTGAGATCAATACCTTCGTTTAAATCCAAAAACCAATTTATCCCATTTCTAGAAACTACCTTCTGATCATTTCTATTAAATAGTTTAATTATGAAATATAAAATTTTGGCGATAAATATTTTATACTTTGTTTTCATATTACCAGTTTAAAGATTTTTTAATTCTTAAAAATAGAAGTATTCTATTCCATAGAAAATTTAAAAAATGTAATATTGCTAAAAATATTATAAAAAATAAATTTTGCCCATTTTTTATTCTTACCTTAGATTCATAATAAATTTTTTTAAAAATACTAATTTTTGATGATATACCACCCTTGGCAAACTTTCCAAAAACCTCATTCGGTTTGGAACAAGCATATGAAATTTTTTGATTAACCAGTTTTAAAATAAAGTCATAATCAGCACAAAAATTTAAATTCTCGTCATATAAACCAATTTTTTTGTGTAGGTTTTTTTTAACAAAAAAACTGATAGAGTGTGAAGGAAATATATTAAACTTATAATGAATTTGCTCTGGGTAAAAATTACCATAAATTTTATTCTTCATGACAGATCCAAAAAGATAACCAATTTTATTTGATTTAAAATAACTATATGCGATTTTTAAAGCATTTTTAAAAAAAATGTCATCAGAATTTAATATACATATCACCTTTCCATTTGACGCTTTAATTCCTTTATTAATTGCTTCCCAAAGATTTTTGTCCTTTTCTGAGATGGCATAGCTAATTTTTTTTGAATTCTTTTTAATTATGTTTATAGTTTTATTATTTGATCCACCATCTATAATTATATGCTCATAATTTTTAAATGTTTGCTTTTTAACACTATTAATACATTTTTTAAGTGTTAAATGACTATCTTTTGTTACAGTTATAATTGAAAAAAAAACTTTTTTTTTTTTACTATTAATCAAGATCATTATTATTGATAATATCCAAAAGGATCGAAGAGCTCAATTTTCTTTAGGTGGGCACTTTTATATAATTTTTTGTTATAATTATGGTCAACAAGAAAAATTAATAAATCATAGTTTAATTTAATTTTATCTAATATATTGAATTTTTTTCTATTTAATTTATCGCAGTATTTGTCAAGTGCATAAATATTTTTGAAATTTTTTTTTAAATTTAAATAAATCTCTAAAGCATAAGAGTTTCTTATATCCGCAACATTTTTTTTGTAGGTGATGCCTGATATAAGTACACGACATTTTTTTTTATTTTTTCTATTAAAATCAAGAATTTTATTTCTAATTTGCTTAAAAATGAAATTTTTAAGTTTATGATTTACAGACCTTCCTGCTAGCACTGTTTCTAATGATATATTGTTTTTTTTGGCAATATAACTTAAATAATAAGGGTCAACAGGTAAACAGTGACCTCCGACAAGTCCAGCACTAAACTTTAAAAAGTTCCATTTTGTACCAGCAAGTTCCAAAATATTTTTAAAATTCAAATTCATTCTTTTACAAAATATAAAAATGTCATTCATCAAAGCTATATTTAAATCTCTTTGAATATTTTCAATTACTTTTGCTGTTTCTGCTTCTTCAATTGAATTGGAAATTTTTAATTTACTAGTAATTGACTTATATATTTTAAGAATTTTATTTTTTACATAAACATTATTAGTCTCAATTGCTAGAATTTTTTCTGTATTTTGTATTTGGTGATTTTTATCACCGGGGTTTATTCTTTCGGGACTATAAGCTAGATAAAAGTCTTTGCCACTTTTCAATTTAGTTTTTTTTTCAAGAACTTTTTTAGCTAATTCCTTTGATGCACCTGGATATACAGTAGATTCAACCACTATTATATCATTTTTTTTTAGAAATTTTGAAATGCTTTGATATGCCTGCTCAAGGCATTTTAAATCAGGTATGTGTTTGTTCTTTAAAGGCGTAGGAACAGTAATAATATAAATATTGCATTCTTTTATATTTTCTGGATTAGATGTTATTTTAGAACCATTGAATAAATGTAAATCTTTTGGGTTAATTTCGTTGTTAAGATCTTTTTTTTTCTTTAAAAAGGTCGTCCTAGATAAGCTTGTATCAAAACCAACAGTTTTATATTTTTTTTTTAATCTTACAAATACTGGAAGTCCCACATATCCAAGTCCGATAACACATGGAAAGATTTTATTGGTCATAATTAATAATTTATTTGATAGATAAATAAATAACTTATACTAATGATTAAATTTAACAATGGCTATTTTAATTACAGGTGCAGCAGGTTTTATTGGATACAGTTTTTGTGAAAAATTAGCAAAAATAAACCTTAAAACTAAAGTAATATGTATTGATAATATTAATAATTATTATTCAATTAAAATTAAAAAAGCGAGATTAAAAAAAATTAAAAATTTTTCAAACTTTAAATTTTTTAAAATTGACTTAAACAACATAATTAAACTAAAAAAACTTTTCAGTAAATATAAATTTACAGAAGTTTATAACTTTGCAGCACAAGCTGGAGTAAGATATTCAGAAACAAATCCTTCAGCTTATACTAAATCTAATATCGAAGGATTTATAAATCTTATTACTCTGTCCAAAGAGAATAATATAAAAAAATTTTTTTATGCATCTTCCAGTTCTGTATATGGTGATAATAAAAATTATCCTTTAAAAGAAAATGAAATATTATTTCCAAAAAATTTTTACGGTATGACAAAAAAACTTAATGAGGATTTTGCTAAAATGTATTACGAAAATTACAAGTTTAAAAGTGTTGGTTTAAGATTTTTTACCGTATTCGGAGAGTGGGGTCGTCCAGATATGTTTATGATTAAATATTTAAACGCAGTATACAATTCAAAAAAATTTTATCTTAATAATTATGGTAAACATGTGAGAGATTTTACTTATATTGAAGATGTTACTGATATTTTGTTGAAACTAAGAAATAAAAAAATAGTTAAAAATGATATTTATAATATTTGTTCAAATAATCCTGTAGGACTTATTAAAATTATTAATTATTTTCAGAGAATATCTCCAAAAATAAAGGTAAAGAAAAGAGGTTTTCAAAAATCGGATGTTTACAAAACTCATGGATGTAACAAAAAATTAGTTACAATCACAAAAAGAAAAAAATTTACAAATGTTTTTTTAGCTCTGAAAAAAACCCATGATTGGTTTTTTAAATACAGAAATTTATATAGATAAAAAATTTTATTTTTATTCTAAAATATTATCAAAAATATACTCATATTTTTTTATGTTATTTTTTGTAAATCTATTTAATGCTTTTTTTGCCAATAAAGTTTTTTTAACATGCTGGTTATAATTTTTTAAAATTTTATTTATTTTTCCAGAAAGTTGAAATTCGTTTCCAGAATCGTATAGCTCTCCACCTTTTCCATTTAGAATAATTTCCTCAATACCCCCATGATTTCTAGATGAAATAACTGGCATATTATAATTCAGGGCCTCAACAACTGCATTTGGGAAACCTTCAAAGAAAGAACTACAAATATATAATTTACAGTTTTTTAGTAGTTTAATTTTTTTTTTGTCAGAATATTTTATTACTTTAGAATTAATATTATATTTTTTTATGTATTCTAATATTTCTTTTTTTTTACTCCCATCACCGAGAATGATTAAAAAAACTTTATTCAGTTTTAAAATTTTAAAAGCTTTAAGTAGTTCTATCAAATTTTTTTCTCTAGATAATCTACTTATCGTTAGTATGTTTATTAATCTATTTTTATCTAACTTCTTTTTTGAAGTATTAAACATTTTATCAATCGTAAGAGGATAGATGTACGAACATTTGATTTTACTAAAATTTGAATAATCTATGGCTGTTTTTTTTGAGTTTGCGATAATGTGATCTGCTCTTTTATAAAAATATTTTGCGATAATTTTAATTATAAATTTCTTTATAAAATCTTTAAAACTAAAATAAATAAACAATTCTTGAAGTGGTGTTCTTTCAATCAAAATTAATTTAAAATTATTTAAAATTTTGAAATATATTACAAATAAAGCATTGGCGTAATTAATATTTGAAATTAAGATTGAATTATCTTTATTAAATTTTTCCAAATATTTTTTAATTTTTGCTAATGATAGAATAGTGCTTGATGATTTTATTTCTATTATTTCTTTACAAAATTTTGATAAGTTTTTTTTATAATAATTTTTTTTCAAAGATATTACATAAATCTCGTATTTTTTTTTATTAATATTTTTGCATATATTAAGAATAGATTTTCCAGCTCCCCCATAAGAATAATTGGGTAAAAAGAAAATAATTTTTTTTTTAAACATTTATTTCAAATACTGATTAACAACCTTTTGTAATTTTTTACAATTATTATCAAAATCAAATCGGGTAATATATTTAAAACCCTTGCTTAGTTTATTTTTAACTTCTTTAGATTTTTTATTATAATAAAAATATTCAATTTTTTTTTTTAAATTTAAATAATCTCCTACGTTTACTAATGTACCCAGTTTACCATTTAATAAAATTTCTTTAGGGCCAGTTTTACAATTAGTTGATATTATATATTTTTTTAAATACTGAGCCTCTATTAATACATTGGGCAAACCTTCGTATTTAGATGTTAAAATTAGTAAATCACATTGATTTAAGTACTGCATTGGATTTTGTATATTGCTTATAACTTTTACACTTTGCTTTAAATTATGTTCATCTATAAAATTTAAAATTTTTTCTTTCATACTTCCGTTGCCAACCATTAAAAGTTCATAATTTATTTTTTTATCTAATTTTGTTATACTTTTAAGAAGTGTTAATGGATCTTTAACATGCACTAACCTACCCAAAAATAAGATTTTTAAAATTTTTTTATTTTGCTTATAAAATTTGTTTTCAGTCATTTTTAATTTATCTATTTGTGATTTATTTAAAGGATTGTAGATACAAATTGAATCAATCCCAAATTTTTCTTTTAGAATTCTTTTCATTTCTTCACTATTTACAATTATTTGTGTTGGCAGCTTTAAAACAAAATAAAAAATAGCTTTTTTAAAATAGTTCAACATCCAACCGTAAGAGGCGATACGGACGATATTTCTTTGGTTAAATATTTTAGCCACTAAAGTTACTGATAAATTTGATTGAAAAGAAAAAATTAAACAATTTCTAAAATTAAAAATTGATTTAATTAATAACATTAAACTTATTATATTTTTAAAATTTCTATTTTTAATTTTCTGATAAAATAAGCTTGGATTAACAATTTTTATTTTTTTATTAAAATATTTTTTATCTCCTTTTTTCCAGGTGATTAAAACTATATTATCAACTTTTTTAACTAAAAAATTAGTAAATAAGAATAAATTTTTTTCGATACCGCCTTTCTCTATAAAAGGAGCAAAAATTATTATTGTTTTTGAAGTGTTATATTTTTTAAACATCAATATTGATAGCAAAATATAAATATTTTGATAACTTTATCTAGTTATATACAATTAAAAAATTAAATAATAAATAGGTTTAATTAATAATTTGGTTTTATGAAAATATTTTACTGGGCACCATGGATAGGTAATATAGGTACAATCAAAGCAGTGCTAAATTCAGCATATATTTTAAACCACTATTCTAAAAATGAAATCAAAACAAAAATAATTAATTCTGTAGGGGAGTGGGAAAAATACAAAGATAATACTGAAGTTATAAATCTCAGAAAATCTAATATTTATAAATATTTACCACAAGGAGGATTTTTATTTAGCAGGATAACTTATATCATAATTTTTTTAAGTTCATTCTGGTCTTTAAAAAAGTTATTAAAAAAAGAAAAGCCTGATTTTTTAATTGTCCAACTAATAACATCATTACCTTTATTTTTAAAAATGCTCTTTAATTTAGATACAAAGTTAATTTTGCGTATTTCAGGTTACCCAAAGATGAATTTTTTAAGAAGAACATTTTGGAAAATTGTATCAAAAAAAATTTATAAAGTTACTTTTCCTTCTTACGATTTATATAAAGAATTTATAACATTAAATATTTTTGAGGTAAATAAAATGAGTGTTTTATACGATCCAATAATTAGTTACAGGGAAGTTAATAAACTTAAAAATGAGGACAGAATAGCAAAAGATCCTAAAAATAATGAATACTTATTATGCATTGGGAGATTAACAAAACAGAAAAATTTTTCTTTTGTGATTAAAAACTTTAAAATTTTAAAAAAAAAATTTAAAAATTTAAAATTATTAATTGTTGGAGAGGGAGAATTAAAACAAAAAATTGAGGAACAAATTGAAAAATTAGACCTTAAAAAAGATGTTGTATTGAAAGGTTTTCAACCAAATGTTTATAAGTTTTTTAAAAATGCTAAAGTTTTTATTCTTTCATCTCTTTGGGAAGAAATAGGATTTGTTATAGTAGAAGCTGCTGCTTGCAATGTTAATATAATATCCTCAAATTGTAAGAACGGTCCAAAAGAATTCTTAGAAGATGGCAGAGGTGGTTATTTATTTGAAAACAACAATTCAGAAGATTTTTTAAAAAAATTTGAAGAGTTTATGAATGAAGACGAAACAATAAAATTAAAAAAAAAGGTACTTACCAAAATAGCAACAAAAAAATTTACATTCTTATATCACTTCAATTCATTTACTAAGATATTGTCTAATTAATAATTTATTGCTAATTATATATTGTATTATGCCAAGAAATATTCAAAAAAATTCATTGATAATTGCTTGTGATGGTGAGGCTGCAAGTGGAAAAAGTACTGGTGCAAAATTGATATCTAAGAAATATAATCTGTTATTAATAAATTCAGGATTATTTTATCGTTATGCTAGTAAAATAATTTTGAAAGATAAACCAAAGAATATAATTCCATATTTAGAAAAAAAATTTAAACGTATATCATATAAAAAAATAACTAAATTAAATTTACATACTCAAGAAATAAGTGATCATGTTGGTTTTTTAGCAAAGAAAAAAAAAATTAGAATACTAATTAACAGGATGCAAAAAAGTATTATTAAAAAGAATAACCGTATTTGTGTTGAAGGTAGAGACATAGCAAGTAATATATTAAAAAAAAATCCTAGATATCACATTGCTTTTTATTTTATATGCAATATTAAGATTGCTAGTTATAGAAGATGGTTGGATCTTAAAAAAAAAATTCCTCTCAGAAATGTGAAATCGTCACTATTACAAAGAACTAAATTAGATAAAAATAGGTACCATAGTCCACTTAAAAAAGTTGATGATGCAATTCTAATTAAAACACATAAACTTAA
>CACFYR010000008.1 GCA_902570505.1 uncultured Pelagibacteraceae bacterium
TCAAACCTTTTACATTAGCTGGCACGGCAACATCCATCATTTTGGGATTAGAAAGATTAAGATTTTCCATGATTTCTGCGTATTCCTCTTTAGATTTTACCTGTAGTCGAGGATTGTTATTTTTTTCATTTTTGATAGTTGAGAATTTTTTACCATTATAATCATGTGCAGGATATACAAGAGTTTTTTCCGGTAACTTCAAGAGTTTATTAAATAAAGACTCATAGGCATCATAAGAACTTCCATTTTGAAAATCAGTCCTTCCAGTTCCATTTATTAAAAGTGTATCGCCTGTAAAAACTCTGTCATTCATTAAATAACTATATGAGCAGTCTGTATGTCCAGGAGTATACATTGCCTTTAACTCAATATTTTCAATTTTAATTTTTTCATTATCTTTAATTTTTAGGTCAATTACTTCAGACTTAGAATTTTCTCCCATTATTCTTACACAACTTGTTCTTTTATTTAATTCGTTTAAAGCTGTTATATGATCTGCATGTATATGAGTATCAATTACTTTAACTAATTTTAATTTTAGTCTTTCTAATATTTTTAAGTATTCATCAGTATGTTCAATTACTGGATCAATTATCAAAGCTTCACGTCCTTCACCGCTAGAAATCACATAGGTATAGGTAGAAGATTTTGTATCAAATAATTGCTCAAAAATCATAAGGTAATAATATTATATTATTTACCTGAGATTATTTTTCAAGAGGTTTATGAGTTGGTTTTGCCCATTCTTTTCCTTTAAACATTACATTCCATTGTAACCAAGGAAAAAGTTTAGATTTCATTTGCCAATATAAAGAGCTAGGTTTAGTTGGATCAAAAGGAAAACTTGGTGTTACTTTCCCTGCATAACAAAACTCTGCCAACATCACTTTTCCGTAAGCTACAGTCAAAGGGCATGCTCCATAGCCATCATAGTGTCTATAGCTATCTGCAGATTTATTTATGTCTTTAATAATATTATGTGCAACTATTGGAGCTTGTTTTCTGACAGCCGCACCTGTTTTAGCATTCGGAGCATTCATTACATCTCCTAAGCTATAAACATTATCAAACTTTGTGTGTCTTAAAGTTCCTACCTTATGATCAACATCAACCCATCCACCAGCATCTGCCAATGGACTATTTTTAACAAAGTCTGGCGATGTCTGTGGTGGGGTAACATGAATAAAATCAAATTTTTTAGTTACTTCTTTCGTGTTTCCATCTTTATCAGATTGCTTGAATACAGCTTCTTTACTGTTTCCGTCGACAGAAATTAAATTGTGTTGAAAACTTCTTTTAATTCCGTAACTGTCACATATTTCATTTAATGGTCCTTGAAAATGAGGCACACCAAAAATAACTGGTTTTGCACATAAAAACTCTAATTGGCTATCTTTTAATTTACCTTTTTTCTTTAAATGATCAGCAGCAAGGTAAGCAATTTTTTGAGGAGCACCCGCGCATTTAATTGGCATTGGTGGCTCCGTAAACAACAATGTACCACCCTCTAATTTTTTTAAACATTCCCAAGTATAGGTAGCCATTTCAGCAGAATAGTTTGTGCATACATTATTTTTGCCTAAATGTTCTTTTAAACCCTTTACTCCATCAAAATTTAACTTTAATCCTGGACATACAACGAGATAATCGTAAGTATAATTTCCTTTATTTGTTTTAACTGAATTTTTTTCTGGAATAAATTCTTCTGCATATTCTTTTATCCATTTAACATATTTTGGCATTACTTCAGACATTGGTTTAATTGTATTTCCAACATCATATGCTCCAGCACCAACCAAAGTCCATGCAGCTTGATATAATGATTTTTCTGAAGGTTCTATTATTGAGATACTTAGATCAGATTTTAAACTATTTATTCTTGAAGCAACAGCAATTCCTGCGCATCCTCCACCCACGATTAATATATTTGAATGGCTCATATGTTAAAATTTAACATCTTTATAGAAAATTTTATATACGTCTTAAAAGTTGTTTAGTTTCCAAAATCGTTGATATATCTGCTTTATTTATTTATAATAGTTCTAATTAAAATATAAGGAGACTTTAATGACTTTAAAAATTAATAGTGTTGCACCTGATTTTACAGCACAAACCCAAATGGGGGAGATAAAATTTCACGAATGGCTTGGAAATAGTTGGGGAGTGCTATTTTCACATCCTAAAGATTTTACACCAGTCTGTACTACTGAGTTAGGTGCTTTAGCAAGAATGAAACCAGATTTTGATGCAAGAAATGTAAAAGTGATGGGATTATCCGTAGACCCAGTTTCTGATCACGAAAAATGGTTAGAAGATATTACAGATGTATGTGGAATGAAACCAGAGTATCCAATTGTTGCAGACGAAAAATTGGAAGTAGCAAAGTTATATAACATGTTAGAGGGTGATGCGGGAACTACTTCTATGGGCAGAACTGCGGTAGATAACGAAACTGTTAGAACAGTTTATATCATCAGGCCTGATAAAAGAATTGGATTATTCCTTACATACCCAATGACAACTGGCAGAAATTTTGCTGAAATTTTAAGAGCAATAGACTCTATGCAGAGAACAGCAAAACATAAAATTGCAACGCCTGCAGATTGGAAACCAGGAGAGGATGTAATTATAGTTCCTAAAGTAACTAATGAGGAAGCAAAAAAAATATATCCTGATGGCTGGGAAACAATAAAGCCTTACTTAAGAAAAGTACCTGACCCGCAAAAGTAAAATAGATATTAAAGCACTAAACCAACAATCTCAGCATTGGGAATATAATTTTTCAAATAAGCCTGAGATGTTTGGTTTAGAAGCAAGTGAACCAGCAAAAAAATCTTTAAAAATTTTTCAAGAAAACAGTTCAAAATTAATTGTTGAGTTAGGTGCTGGGCTTGGAAGAGATAGTATTTTTTTTGCAAAAAATAAAATATCAGTAAATTCATTGGATTATACTAGAATAGGCATCAATATTATAAATAAAAAAATTTTAGATAATAATTTACAAAATATAACTGCAAAAGTTTTTGATATTAGAAAAAAATTACCTTTCCAAGATAATTCAATTGACGCCTGTTTTTCACATATGCTTTATTGTATGGCTTTAACTTCAGCCGAATTATCTTATCTTAATAATGAAATTAAAAGAATTTTAAAACCTAATGGTTTCAATATTTATACCGTAAGGAATGAGCATGATGGTGATTATAAAAATGGGATACCAAGAGGTGAAGACATGTTTGAAATCGATGGATTTATAGTCCATTTTTTTACTAAGGAAAAAGTTTATTCTTTAATGGATGGCTTTAAAAATATATTATTAGAAAACTTTGAAGAGGGAAGTTTTCCAAGAAAACTTTATTTTGTTGTAAACAAAAAAATTAATTAGTCTTTTTATATCGTTTCATTGATACATCTGCTAATAATAGATTAGGATCTATAAAAGTTTTTGATTTTTTAATTTTTTGAAAAGATTTATATGCAAATATGGCAATTGGTAATTCAGTGCATCCCAATATTATTTTTTTGCAATTTAATTTTATTAATTGGTTTACTGCAGGTCTAATCGCTTTCTCTGCTTCTTTTACTTTTCCTGTCTTTACAAGTCTTATTGCTTTATTGACCGATCGGATTTGTAAAGACTGACTAGGACTTATTAAATTAAATTCTTTGTCAAAATATTTACTATAAACTTTAGTTTTCAATGTTGCTTCTGTACAAAGAATTCCTATCTTTGAATTTTTTCTACAAGTTTTTTTTGTATGTAAATAAACTTCTTTAGGCATACTGATGATGGGTATTTTAATTTTTTTTTGCAAATCTTCGTGCCAATGATGTGCTGTATTGCATGGCATAACAATAAATTTACACTTATTCTTTTTTAAAAGATTACATCCTTTTACAAGACTTTTTAAAACATAATGATATCTATTTAAATTTTCAGGTCTTTTTGGGATATTTGATTTGTTATATAAAATAAACAAAGGATAATTTTGATCGGTCTTACCCACATTTAATTTTGCAAGTTTATTACAAAAGTCTAAACCTGCTCTGGTTCCCATTCCACCTAAAATTCCTATCATTTTCCTCAAAAAGTTAATATTCGTTATCCGATTTATTCATAAGAAAATCAATGATTATATCGTCTAAAAAGATTAATGTGATTTATGAATAGAAATCTTACAGTTCTAACTTTAAGCCAAATTTTTAGTTTTACTGCAGCTCCAGTAACAGTTTTTTTAAGTGGAATAATAGGTTCACAAATTAGTCCACTAAAATCTTTATCAACTTTACCAATGTCTATTTCCGTACTTGGAATAGCGATTGGAGCAGTTATAGCCTCTAAATTAATGAGCATTATAGGAAGAAAACTTGGCTTTATAGTAGCATCAATTGGTAATTGTTTAGCATCAATCATTGCAGCTTACTCAATTTTTATTCAAAGCTTTTACCTTTTTTGTTTAGCAAATTTTTTTATAGGCGTAGGAATGGCTTTTACTCATCAATATCGTTTTGCTGCTGCTGAAAGTGTTGAAAAAAATAAAATTCCAAGAGCTATTTCTATTATTTTATTGGGAGGTATAGTTTCTGCAATTATAGGGCCGGCAGTTGCCAATATTTCCAAAGATTTAATAGAGACTTATATGTATGTAGGATCTTACCTTGCACTTTCAGTTTTAACATTTTTACCGACTATTTTCTTTATATTTTATACAAACACTTCAAAAATTGAGATCAATACAATTTACGCAGGAAGAAGCTATTTAAAACTTCTTTCACAACCAAAATATTTACAAGCAATTATAGCATCAGCATTAGGATACGCTATTATGACATTTTTAATGACAGGGACTCCATTAAGTATGCATGTAATGGAAGGTATGAGTTTAAGTAAAACAAGTATCGTAATACAAATACATGTAGCTTGTATGTTTTTACCATCTTTAATTACGGGTAATTTAATCAAAAAGTTTGGACATTCAAAGATAATGTATGCAGGTTCTATACTTTATTGTATTACTGTACTTATTAGTTTTTTTGACCAATCATTTTTTAATTATATGTTCGCTTTAATATTTTTAGGTTTTGGATGGAATTTTTTATTTATCTCTGGAACAAGTTTATTAGTTTTAACATATAAGGAAAATGAAAAATATAGAGCCCAAGGTCTTAATGATTTCATAGTTTATACAGTTCATGCATTAGGAAGTTTGTCTTCAGGTGTTTTAATTGTGCTCACTAACTGGAAAATAATGAATATAATCTGTATTCCTTTAATTATAATTATAATTTTGACTGTAATGAGAGCAGACTCAATTAGCAAAAAATGAGTTTTTTATTACTTGGATTTTTTACTGGCATAAGTTTAATTTTAGCAATTGGAGCTCAAAATATTTTCGTAATAGAGCAAGGACTTAAAAAAAAATATGTGTTTATTGTTTGTTTTATTTGTTCTTTATCAGATTTTATTTTAATTTTTTTAGGGATATTTTTATTCGAATATTTCAAAATATATTTTACAAAAAATGTAGAAATTATATTTAATATAATGCTACTCATTTTTCTGATTTACTTTATTTATAACAAAGTAATTTCTTTGTATAAAAACACTGATATTTACTTTGAAGATGAAAATTTAAATTTTAAAACAATAGTGATTAAAACTCTTGGATTTACTTATTTAAATCCCCATGTTTATTCTGATACTGTTTTCTTTTTAGGAAACTTTTCAAAAAATTTTCTAATTATTAACAAATATTTATTTGGCATTGGTGCTTCTATTGCGTCGTTGTTATTTTTTTTTTCACTGGGATATTTAGCAAAATTCTTTTCAAATAATTTAGTTAATTCAAATACTTGGAAAACAATAAATTTCTTTATAATTATATTTATGACAGTTTTATCTAGCTATGTTTTTATGGATATAATTGATTTAATTTGAAAATCTGAGCTAATTAATTATTTTTGAATTGGTAAGTTGTAAGCAATTTGTGGTTGGTTTCAGATAATATTTCCCATGAGGAAAAAATATAATTTTTAGCTGAGCAATCAAATCCATTTATCGGCTGATAACATACAAACCATAGTTTACCTAAATTGCTTAAATCGTCACTAGATTTTAAAAAATTAATATTATTGTCTTTAGAAATTTTGATATTTTTAACATAATTAATAGTAAGCTTTTCAGTTAGTTCATCACCAGCCTTAATAATAACACTTTTATCCTCAAAATTAGATATATTGATTAGTGATTTGCTGAATTCCGGTTTAGATATTTCTCTCTCAAAAATTTCAATATAGGTATTTGTTATTGTTGAGCTTAGGATTATAAATAAAATTATATATCTTTTTTTAGTATTATTCTCATTTAACAGCAAATTAGATATTAGTATAATAATTGGAACTAAAATAAAAATTATATATCTATCAATTAAAATAGGTTTTTGAAATATGCTGTAGACCAGAGGTATGAAATAAGAAAAGAATAAAATAAAAATTAATAATAAAAATTTACTGTTATATTTAAATATTGATACTCTATTACTGTAAATCAAATATAATAATATTATAAGGTAAATTAATCCCATAATTTTAGATCCAAAAAATCTTGAAAAGAAAAAGTTATAAAAAAATTCTAAACTTACCTGTTGAATCCAAAATTCTTTTATTCCCATTTGTAACAATAATGAATCGAACATAAAAAAAAGATAAATGCATATTGAAATAAAAATTATAAAAATTTCAAATAAAATTGTTCTTTTTTTAGAAATATAATTTACTAATAAAAAAATGATCTGAGAAAAAATAATTATAAAAAAAAATATATGCAAACAGGTACCTAAAACCGTAAATAAAATATAAAGAATTGAAAATAAAAATTTTGATTTATTTAAATCTTTTAAATCATAAATTTTAAAAAAAAAAATTATATTTAAAATACTAACGAAAAATACTAATGAGTATAATCTTGTCTCTTGAGAATAACTTATTAGATAAAAATTAATTGAGCTTATTATGGCTGTTAATAAAAAACTTTTATTGTTATTTATTTGAAAAGATAGATAACTTAGAGCTGGTATAGATAAAACCCCAAATATTAAAGGTAAAATTCTACCGATACTTGGATCATAACCTAAGACGTAAAAAAAGGTTTTTAAAATTAAATTAAATACTAAATGTGTACCTCTATCTAATTCTTTCGATCTCTCTAAAGTTTCTGAGAGAGAAATTGAAGGATCAGCGACCCAAAAACCTGCTTGTTCATCAAACCAGTAATCCTCAAAATTTAAGTTGTAAACTCTTAGTAAGACTCCAAATAAAAAAATTAAAAAAAAAAAAATTATGTATTTATTAAATAAATTACTTTTCTGAATAACCATATTTTTTTAATCTTACATCACCAGTTCTTGCATGAGCTTCCATACCTTCATATCTTGAAATTCTTGCTGCTGCAGACCCAACTTCTTTTGTAGATTCTTTTGTCATTCTTTGAAAACTTAGAGTTTTAATAAATTTTCCAACAAATAAACCGCCTGTATACTTACCAGCTCCTTTGGTTGGTAATATATGATTTGTACCAGAACATTTATCTCCATAAGCAACTGTTGTTTCTTCTCCAATAAATAATGATCCATAATTTTTTAATCTTTCATGAAACCAATTGTCATCATTTGTTTGCACCTCTAAATGCTCTGGTGCATATTCGTCACTTATTTTTAACATTTCTTCGTTGTTATCACAAAGCACAACCTCTCCATAATCTTTCCATGCAGCTTCGGCACTTGTTTTTGGTAATTCAGGCAATTCAGAAATTAGTTCTGGTACTCTTTTCAATACTTGGTCTGCAAGTTTTTTACTTGTGGTAAATAACCAAGCTGGAGAATTGTATCCATGTTCAGCTTGACCCACTAAATCTACTGCAACAATTTCTGGATCAGCAGTATCGTCTGCAATTATTGCTATTTCAGTTGGTCCAGCAAATAAATCAATACCAACTTTACCAAATAATATTCTTTTTGCTTCTGCAACAAACTGATTCCCAGGACCAACCAGCATATCTGCAGGCTCGTTTCCAAACATTCCATAAGTCATTGCTGCAATTGCTGGAACGCCACCTAAATTTAATATTTTATCAGCACCACAAAGATCAGCTGTGTAAATAACCGATGGATTAGCACCCACACCTTCTTTTGGAGGACTACATGCAATTATGTTTTTTACACGTGCAACTTTTGCTGTTGTAACACTCATAACTGCTGACGCTATATGCGCGTATCTTCCTCCAGGTATGTAACATCCTGCCGTATTAATTGGGACTAATTTTTGACCAGCATACAAACCTTTGGAAAGCTCTACTTCAAAATCTTGCCCATAATTTTTTAATTGTGCTTCGGCAAATTTTCTCACGCGGTCGTAAGAAAATTGGATATCATCTTTTGTTTTTTGGTTTAATGATTTCTTTATTTCTTCTATTTTTTCTTTTGATACAATAATTTCTCCGTCATATTTATCAAATTTTTTAGTTAATTCTTTACAACCGTCTTCTCTTGATTTTTCTAACTCATTTAAAAGTTTCTGAACAATTTCTCTCGTTTTAACATCATCAGTCGAGGGTTGCTTTGGAGATTTTTTTAAATATTTCATTAGTGTAAAGAATTTTAATTCATTAATTAATCTAAAGCAACAACTGCAGCTGCAATTGATGCTAATCTTGCGGTTGCTACATCCGACCTTGAAGTTATAACTATTGGAACTCTTCCTCCAACGACCACACCAGCAGCGCATGCACCCATAAAATAAACCATAATTTTTACAAGAGCATTGCCTGTTTCTACACTTGGAACCAGTAACACATCAGCCTCACCTGCAACTATATTATTTATTCCTTTAATTTCTGCAGATTTTTTAGATATACTATTGTCAAAAGCTAAAGGTCCAAAAACATCTGCATTTATATTTTCTTTTTGAGCAATTTCTGTAATTTCTTTTGCATCTAAAGAGCTCTGAACGCTATCCAAAACTTCTTCTGTTGCTGATAAAACTGATACTTTGGGCCTTTTGTTTCCAATTCTATTACAAAAATCCACTACGTTCTTAAGGATATGTATTTTTGTTTTTACATTTGGTAATACATTCAAAGCACCGTCAGTAATTATCAATGGCTTGTCCTCTTTATCTAGTGTCATATGCCAAATATGACTTAATCTTGTTTTTCCAATTAAATTGTATTTTTTTTTAATTACTTCTTTCATTAATACATCTGTATGAATGTGTCCTTTTACAATTATTTTAATTTCTGATTTTGAAGCAAGTTCTGCTGCTATAATTGCGGTTTTGTTTTCATTTTTTTCGTCAATGATTTTATAATCTGAAATATCGAAACTTAGCTCTAATGCACATTTCTCAATATCATTTTTATTCCCAATAAATGTTGGTATTATGAGATTTTCGTTAACAGCATCCATTACTGACATCATGGTAATTGATTTACCAGCATTAACAATACCAGCAGGAACGCCTTTTTTTTGATGCGCAACGTCTAATAGATTATTTGGACAAACTATTTCTTTATCTGATAGCATTTAATGAAAGCTTATATATTAACTTAATATGGCATAAAATAGAAATAATAGATAAAATTGGTCACTTTGTTGCATTGGAACATAATTTTTAATATTTAAACATCAAATATGAGTTCAGAAACACTAAATATAAAATGGAACTGCAAACATACTTGGAAAAAAAGTTCAAAAAATACTGCCTGGTGTTTGTTAGGATGTTCAATAGGTGATTTTGGGACAATTTTATTTTTTCAGTTAACAGGTATTCCGTTCCCTGTTTTATCTATAATGGTTTTAGCAATAATAAATGGTTTAATAACAAGCATAGCTTTAGAAACCATTATTTTAATAAAACAAAATTTTAGATTTATAAATGCAATAAAAACAGCATTTGGAATGAGTTTTATATCAATGATTAGTATGGAAATAGCAATGAACCTAACAGATTATTTAATTACAGGTGGAGCCATTTTAAATCTTTATGTAGTTCCATTAATGCTATTAGTAGGATTTATTACACCTCTTCCATATAATTACTATAAACTAAAAAAATATAATATTAGTTGTCATTAAAATGGAAAGTTTATTTCAAAATATAATTGCCATAACTCTTGGTATGATGATTTTTTTTTCATTCGTGCTTGCACCTATGATTTTCAAGATTTTAGATCCTGATAATGCTGGAAAATTTGTAAGAAAAATTTTTCCGTATTATTATTTTGTTAATTTAATTTTTCTATCTTTTGCAGCAATCTTAATTTTTTTTATTTCTTCCTTTGGAATTAAGTTTTATATAACTACTTTGTTAGTATTATCATTTATTTTTGCTCAATTTATTTTAATGCCATTGATCAATA
Organism: uncultured Pelagibacteraceae bacterium; assembly: GCA_902570505.1. Lineage (GTDB taxonomy): Bacteria > Pseudomonadota > Alphaproteobacteria > Pelagibacterales > Pelagibacteraceae > Pelagibacter. The sequence goes on from CACFYR010000008.1 coordinate 10,415, forward strand.
ATCTCAAAGATAATAACCAAGAAAAAAAATTTAAATACGCACATGGTTTGTCAGTCATAATTAATTTTGTCCAAATTATAGGATTGATTTATCTTTTGATTTGATGAAAAAAATTTATATTTTTTTATTTTTATTAATTCCATTCGATACATTTTCCAATGAAAATCTTATCTCGAAATTAAATGATGGTAACAAAATAGTTTTTATAAGGCATGCACTTGCACCAGGTAATGGTGACCCAGAGAATTTTGACATAAATAACTGTCATTCGCAAAGAAATTTAAATGAAAAGGGTAGGGAACAATCCAAAAAAATTGGCAAATTTTTTTTAGATAACAATATTAAAATTGATAAAGTACTATCGAGCGAATGGTGCAGATGTAAAGAAACAGCTGAATTGGCATTCAAAAATTTTCAAACATTTGATGCATTAAATTCTTTTTATGATGCAAAATTTGCAATGAATAGATCTAAACAAATAGATGATTTAAAAAAATATATTAATACTTGGGAAAGTGATTCTAATTTAATAATTGTAACTCACTATGTAGTCATATCAGCTTTATTAAGCAGAGGGACATCTTCGGGTGAAATGATAATTACCAATAAAAAACTAAATATTTTAGGTAGTATAGAAATAAATTATTGAATTGAATTATAATTTAAAAATGATAACTCTAATCTAATATGGATAATATTACTAAAACACTACAATTAATTTTGTTAGGAGTAATACTTGTGAGCACCGTTATTGCTGTTGGTATTGAAATAAGGACTATGTACTTAAATCAAAGTGTTACACTAGCAGATTTACTTTTAATGTTTCTGTATTTAGAGGTCATGGCAATGGTTAGAGTGTTTTGGGAACAGCAATCAATTTCAATTTCTTTACCACTTTTAATTGCTATTACAGCTTTAAGTCGATTTATTATTCTTCAAGGAAAGTCAATGGATCCGTCAGCATTATTATACGAAGCTGGTGCAATACTGTTAATTGCTGCAGCAATAGTCGTGCTTAGATTAAGACATAGTGAGAAATTAGGAATTTCAAAAAGAAAAAAATAAAATCCTAAATTTGTAGTAATGAAAATCATTCTCAAATAATTTAAAAAATAATTTTTTTTTTTCTTAATTTTTTTTGATAATGATTATCATTTTTAACTAAAGTTGTTGAAATAAAATTATTTCTGAATAAATAATTTCCTATGGAACTTGAAACTTACAACTGCCGAAAATGTGGATTAACTATTTCATCTACTTGTTCAAAATGTCATAGAGTTGTTGATGTAAAAAAACTAGATGATGGTTGCATTGTACAAGTAACGAAATGTGGAGATTGTGCTAATACGCCTGTTATTAAAGATATTTGTTCTTCAACACACAAATAATCTAATATAATAATAGCATAATTAGTAATAAGGAATTCACTTGTCATTAATTTAACACGGTAATAATCTATCTTTATGGAGATAGTTACCAAAATTGCTCCTATAGCATTAGCGTTGATAATGCTTGGATTGGGGTTAGGTTTAACTTCAGAGGATTTTAATCGAGTTTTAAAAAACCCAAAAATTTTCTTTATCGGAATTCTTTCACAAATAGTTCTTCTACCAATTATAGCATATTTATTAGTTATAATAATTGATGTGCCTATAGAAATTGCGATGGGAGTAATGATAATATCGTCAGCACCAGGAGGAGTTACTTCAAACGTAATGACGAAATTTGCTAAAGGTGATGTAGCATTGTCAATTTCATTAACAGCAATCAGTAGTGTTATAAGTATTGTCTCAGTTCCATTAATTGTATTCACTGCAGCAAATCTTATTGGTGTTTCAAATTTTTCAGAAAATATAACCATGACAGGGATAGCACTAAAAATGGCTGGTGTAGTAACAGTACCAGTAGCAATTGGAATGTTAATAAGAAAATTCGCTGATAATTTAATTTCAGATAATATTAAAGTAGTAGAAAGAATTACAGGAATATTATTTTTAATAGTATTTACTGCTATATGGATAGAGGAAAGAAATAATATTCTTTCATATCTTTCACAGGCTGGATTTATTGTAATTATATTAAATGTTGTAATGATGATATTTGCGTATTATTTAGCTAAATTCTTTGCATCAAATATTCAACAAAGACGATGTATTGCAATTGAATGTGGTTTGCAAAACGGTACATTGGCTGTTTTTGTTGCGACACAAATATTTAATGAAATCATTTATGTAGTACCAACGGCAGCATATGCTTTAATAATGTATATTACAGCTTTTATATTTATGTATATTGTCAGAAATTCTAGTTAATACTTATTTGATTTATTGTTCTTGATACTAATTCGCTTAAATCATTTATCGTATCATTTTGAAGTTTTGAAGTTTCTACAAGAGTTTTTTTATCAAATTTAATATGAAGTAATTTATTATTATCAATATTAACCATATTAAGTTTAATTAATGATTTAATTTTTCTTATTGCGGTGGGTCTTGGAATTCCAGTTATTTCGGATATTGACATTGCATTTATTCCTCTAATATTACTTTGCAATATTTCATCTCTCCATTTATCAATATAAGATTCAACTCCTTTTAATTTCGTAGAGGCAGTAGTTACTGAATTGAAAGCTATGGTTAAACCAATAAGCATAATTTCTAATTCTCCAAAATATTTTCTCCATCTATAACAATAAGCAAGTATAAATTTAAAATATTGATACCAACAAAATGAAAAATTATTTTTAATTAGTCTTGATACCTCTATTGAATTAATCGATTTTAATACAATTTTTTCTTTTTTTAAAACTTCAGAAGTTTCGCTAATAATAAAAGATAGATTTTTAATGGTATTTACAGGTTTTTGAAATTCATAAGCATCTCTTACTATTAATATTTGTTTACCTTTTTTTTTGATAACACCATTGTTTTCTAACTCTGATATTTTTCTCCTTACACTTTCTTTAGGAATATTAAGATCTTTTGAAATTTGAATTAAATTAATTTTGTCTATTTCTAAAGTTTTATCTTTGTAAAAATCATCAAATTTTATATTTATGTTATTTCTTCTAAAAAATATAAAATCAGTATTTATTAAGTATATAAGAATTAAAAATTTATCTAGATCGTTGAATGTTTTATAAGCATCTGACATCCATTCAACAATTAACTTATAGAAATATGGACTTACTGAATTAAAATTCTTTAACAATAATCTATTAATTAAATTGTTATCTATCTCTTTGCTTATGCTTGGAATTTCATTCATGTTTTAAAAACCCAAATTGAACACATATGAAAATTAAATCAACCCATTTTGACCATTTGACCCATAGTTTTTAACTTAAAAACCTGGTTAAAAACCGTAATGAGCAATGAAACTTTAAATAGAACATCTATAACAGATAACTTTAATAAAAAAGAGACCCCAAAAAAAGTAAATATAGATGTTCTAAAACGAAGAGTTTACGAGCAAGAAAAGAAAGACAAAATATATGGTAGAGTCATAGTAATAGCTCTTTTATCATTCGTTTGTGTTCTAGGTTTTTTCATCTCAGCTTAATTAATTTTTTTCCATTTTCCATAAAGAATTAGACGATAGAAGAAAAATTTTACCTGTCTCAGGTTGAATTTGTATATCTCTCAATCGTCCAATTTTATTTTTAAAAATAATTTCCTCTATAACATCTTCCTCATCTTTATTTTTAAAATCTAGTTTTCTTAAAGACATGTCTTTTAAAGAAGTTATTAAAGCATGACCGTTCCATTCAGAAAATTCATCTCCAGAATAAATCGATATTGCACTTGTGGCTATAGATGGCACCCAGTATTTTATAGCTTTTGTGTATCCAGGTTTCCACTTAGGTCCAATTTTTGTTCCACTATAATTCGTTCCGCCCCATCCTAATATCTTCCATCCATAGTTCTCAGATTTTTTTACTTCTCCAAACCAATCTCCGCCTTTTGCCCCATGATTACTTATATAAATTTTATTATCAAAAGGTGAAAAAGACATTCCTTGAGGATTTCGTACACCAATTTGATAAATTTCAGGTAACCAATTTTTTTTATCCTCAAAATGAGGATTATCATTTGGAATACTACCATCTAAATTTAATCTTATAATACTTCCGGGATGTTTTTGAGAATCTTGTGCAATCATACCCTTGCCTCTCTCACCAAGTGAGGCATATAATTGATTATCTTTTATTACTAATCGTGAACCAAAATGATAACCTGATTGAATTGGTGGCTCTGCCCGAAAAATATTTTTAAATTTAATTTTATTTTTGTCAAACTTACCACTAGCTATAGAAGTACTTGTTTTTCTGTTACCTCTATTTTCACTATAAGTTACCCAAACTTGATCATTTTTAAAAATAATATCAAGTAAACCACCTTGTCCATCAACTAGGATATTTAGATTATGACTAATTATGTTAGTCTGTTTTGTTTTAATATTAATTAGCTTTATAGAACCTTCTTTTTCAGTAACAACCATTGTATCTTTATTAATAAAACTAGATCCCCATGGTTTTTCTAAATCAATAACTTTCTCTAATTTTATTTGATAAGAAAATGCATAATTATGGAATAAAAATACAAAAGTTAATAAAGCTAAGAATTTCATTTGACTAATAATTTTTTAATCTCAATTTTAATTTTATTAGGTATTTTAATTTTCTTTTTTACATTTTTATTATATTTCATATACTTTTGTTGTCCGGGGTAAAAAATTTCTCTGGTACCTTTTGTCTTAGGCAGCTTTTTTACATTAATAATACTTTCTTTCATTCTTTTACTGAAATTATTTGTAAATAGACTGCTTTTAAAAAATATAAATAAATGTCCTACATTTTGAGGTCCACTGAAATCATCAAATGGATCTCTGACCGATTTACCATGGGCAGCACCCGTGAAAATACCACTGAGTATATCTACCATCCAGGCTAAACCTGATCCCCTAAATCCAGCTATTGGTAATTGTACACCTTCTAAAGCTTTTTTAGGATTTGTGGTTATTTTACCAGATTTATCCAAAGCTACGCCGTATGGAATATTTTTCTTTTGTTTTGCTGCTAGTCTAATTTTTCCCCTATTTATAATTGACACAGAAGAGTCAAATATAAATGGGTATTTAAATTTAGTTGGAGCACCAAATGAAATCGGATTAGTACCAAACATTTTTTTTTTTGAACCATAGGGAGCAATTGCAGAGGGAGCATTTGTAAAACATAAAGCGATTAAATTTTTTTTCACGGCTTGGTTAATGTAATAACTCGAGGCTCCATAATGGCCGCTATTTTTAACACCTATCATTGCAAAGCCTTTTGAAATTGCAGTTTTAATTGCAATATTTGTCGCTTTTTGAGCAGCAACAAACCCAATGCTGTTGTCAGCATCAATATGATAAATTGATTGCGAAATTTTCTTAATTTTAAACTTTGGTTTTGGATTTATTACTTTTTTATTTATTCTGTCACAATACATTTTAAGTCTAGATAAACCATGCGAAGTTGCCTCTACTAATTCCGACTGAGTAATAGCATCTGAACAAATTTTTGAGTCTTTACTGCTCAAATTATGTTTTTTAAAAATTCTATATATTAACTTAGAAAGATCTTTATAATACATCTAAACAAATTAACCTTTGCCTCTCCAAGGTATAGTTTTATCTATAATTTTTCTTAGCGTAATGTCAAAAAGAAGCCCTAACATACCCATTATAAAAATAGTTATCCAGATCACTTCATATTGAAAATATTTTTTTGCAACATTTTCTACAAAACCAATTCCCGTTGTGCCAGCTAAAAATTCAGCAGCAACCAAAGTACCCCAACACATACCAATAGCAACTCTTACGCCAGTAAGAATTTCTGGTAATGAATTAGGAAAAATTACGTGTCTTAAAATTTGCCATTTAGATGCCCCTAAAGAATGTGCAGCATGTATCTTTGATAACTGAGTACCAGATGCTCCAGCCCTTGCTGAAATAATCATAATAGATAAAGATACCATAAATAATAAAAACACTTTTCCTAGATTGTCTATACCTAATACAGAAATTACTAAAGGCGCCCACGCTAAAGGAGGAACAGGTCTATATAACTCAATTAATGGATCAAAAAATCCTTTTGCAAATCTATTTAATCCCATAAATAGTCCTAAAGGTACACCAATCAATATTCCAAACACTAATCCAAGAAATACTCGAAGAAAAGAATCCCAAATATGCCCTGTTGGTACTGGAATTTTGAATAAATTGAAATCACCCGTTACAAAACTTAAAACTTTACTTTTAAAGTTTGGTTTTATTTCACCTTGTTCATTATGAATTGGATAATCCCCTGGCATTACATCTGCTATCCAATCTGGAAGTATAAAACCTATAACTTTACTCACATCCATCATCTCATACCAAATTAATGGTATTTGTTTAAAACCTACACTTGGTTTTAACATTAATGCAAATTTGCTCAATGTATCAGAAGGTTTAGGTAACCATCTGCCAGAACCTTGCTCTGTACAGCTTGGCCCACTAGAAATAATAGTTCCTGATGGGAAAAATAAAATATCTATATATCTTAAACTTCCTTGTTCACTTTTTTGGATTTGATCAAATTTGATTATTGAGTCTTTCATTTCTACTAATGTATTAGGAGGAAATATACTTGCGTATTCAATTCTTCGCGCAATTTTTAAAATATCCTTAGCAAATGATGACGCAATATCTTTTGATGGATCAATTTCAGATCTATATTCTTTTATTTTTGTCTTAATACTTTCTAAAGCATATGTATATTGAGGATTGTGATTTCTTAATTCAAAAAATTCGTCACTTATTATGTTTAATTCCTCAGCCGCTGTTTGAAATTTTAATCCTTTTTTAGTTTTAGGAATAAATGGAATTTCAACAGAATTATCCAAAGATGTACTTGAAGCTCCCCAATTTCCCTCTTTTTTTGCAGACTCTATTCTTTTAACTTCATCCTCGGAACTCTCTAAAGGGTAATCCTTTTGAGAAAAATCATTGTTTAAATTTCTAATTCTTTGAGTAATTTCTCCTATTTTAATTTTTGTTTCATTTTCTAACAGTTGACTATTTGTGAGCAGTGGAATTGTTTTTTTTGTTTCCTCAAGAAAAGTTAATAATTTAGACCTGTCATTATTACTAATATCTTTGGAATTTTTAATATCATAATTTAATTTATTTAGATTTTCATTTTCAGTTTCAATAATAGAAGTACTTTTTAGTTGACGTTCCTCAATTGGAAATAAATATTTCATTGACATTAAAGACTCATTTACTTTAGCAACTTGGCATAGTTCATTTGCTGATTTAGGAAAAAAAGACTTTGCTATATCCCAAGAATAATAAAGCCATACTAATAAAAGAAAACTACTCCCTACTATAACCCAATGAGCGCCTCCCTTTGCTCTCTCAGGATTGCCAAACACGGCATCTACTTTTTCCTTTTTAATAAGTTTTCTGCCGTACAATATGCATCCAACAATCGCAAAGAAAAAAACAAATGTTAATATTGCAGTAATCATTTATCCTTCCTTACCCATTATTTCTTCTTCCATATTCCAAATCATGGAGAGTATTTCTTCTCTTTTTGATACAAATTCTTTATTATTTTTAATCTCTCTTAGATCTTCTTTTAGGCCCATTAGAGCAAATGGAAGTTTATATTCTTTATGAATTCTTCCAGGTCTTGGCGCCATAACATAAACTTTTTCACCTAGTAAAAGAGCCTCTTCAACTGAATGTGTTATAAGAATAATTGTTTTGCCTGTCTCCTTCCAAATTTTAAGAACAAGAGATTGCATCTTTTCTCTAGTTAATGCATCTAGCGCTCCCAATGGTTCATCCATTAAAATTAAATCTGGGTCATTTATTAAACATCTAGCTAGGGCTACACGCTGTTGCATCCCTCCTGATAATTGATAGGTAGGAGTATTTCCAAAACCTTTTAATCCAACAATTTCTAACCATTCATCTACTTTGGCTTGCGTTTTTTTTGGATCTTCATTTTTCATTCGTAAACCAAAATTTACATTCTCAGCTACAGTTAACCATTCAAATAATGCTCCTTGTTGAAAAACCATACCCCTATCTACACCTGGACCATTAATTTCATTGCCAGACAAAGTTATTTTTCCTGATGTAGGTCTTATAAAACCAGCAGTTATATTTAATAATGTAGTTTTGCCACAACCAGATGGACCAAGAACTGTAAGTAGTTCACCTTTTTTGATTGTAAAATTTAAATCTTTCAAAGCATGAACTGTCTCACCTTTCGGTGTTTTGAAAATCATATTTAAATTCTCAGAAATTAGATCACTCATATTTAAAACTATATTTAATTATGGTTAAAAAAAATAGGCACCAATTAAATAAATCGGCGCCTATAATTTTTTACTATATGAATTACGGTAAAAACTTAGTTGTTACCGTTCCTTTTGGAGTATCAAATCCTTTTAAAAATTTTGAAAGGTTTCCACTCTTCATAGATTTTTTTGTCTCTTTTGGAGTTAAGAATTTAAATCCGCTTAATGTGTCATTCATGTCAGCAACTTTCATCTCTGATTCTTTTGACATAGCATTTAAATCACTTTTTCCATTTCTATATCTTTCATTAGCTTCGTGGGTTAATTCTACAAAAGATCTTACCATTCCAGGATTTTCTTTCATAAATTTATTAGTCACAGAAACGATATCAATTCCCATAATACCGCCAGCTCTTGCTTCATCAACTGTTAATAGTCGAGTTCCAACAGCCGTAGCAGATTTAATAGAATTTCCACCAAATAAACATGCCATCACAACATCTCCACTAACTAGTGCAGCAGCACCTTCTTCTGGATCCATTGCAATAATTTCCATTTTTTTTCTGTCAGCACCAACAATTTTCATACTTTCGGTAAATACATACTCAGCCATAGTTCCTAAAGGAACAGCAACTTTTTTACCTTCAAGTTCAGATGCATTTGCTTTTGTAATTCCAGATTTATTAGAAGTAACACAAGTTGTTCCTCCCATACCGTATTCCATTGCTACATCTACAAGAGATATAGGTGCTTTAGCTTTAACAGCATTAATGTAAGGCATAAGTCCTTGTGAGTAAGAAATATCGATATCTCCAGCTAACATAGCATCTGTCATTGCTACACCATTTGTAAAATTAGTCCATTTTACCGGTACACCAAGAGCTTTAGCATATGCTTTCTTATTCATGTCCTCAAGATTTGGCGAAGGCCACTCTAAAAAATACGCAACTCTTACTTCTTTAGCAGCTGCATTTGCAACTGATATGTTAAGAGATAACGTAAACAAAATCCCAAGAAATATACTTATTATTTTTTTCATTTTGTCTCCATTGTTATATTTAATGTGCGCATTTAAGTTTAAAATTTGATCCTTGTAAATGATGAATTAATCACACCAGAGATCCCTATTGGAGAATACAATTTTAAGTTGTGTTGCTATAACGCACTTATGTCAATCATAATTTAGTAGTTAAATGAAAAATTTTAGTCTACTAATTTAATATTAGATTAAAAAAAAATGAGCTCAGAAAAAAATCCAATTCCAAATTCTTTAAATGAACATTGGATGCCATTTACATCTAATAAAGATTTTAAAGAAAGACCGAGATTAATTACAAGTGCTAAGGGTGTATATTTAAAAAATCACGAAGGACAAACCCAAATTGATGCAAGTTCAGGGCTGTTCTGTAATCCATTAGGACATGGTCGTACTGAAATTATAGATGCAATCACAAATCAATTGAAGACTTTAGATTATGCTCAACCATTTCAACAAGGTTTTGGGGGATCTTTTGAATTAGCTACAAAAATAGCAAAACATACTCCCGGAAATTTAAATAGAATTTTTTATACAATATGTGGATCTACAGCAGTAGAAACTGCTATTAAAATTAGCATAGCATATCATAAAGCAAGAGGAGAAGGGCAAAGATTTAGATTTGTAGGTAGAGAAAGAGCTTACCACGGTATGAATATTGGAGCTACTTCAGTTGGCGGCATGATCAATAACGTTAAAGCTTATGCAAGCGTCTTAATGCCTGGCGTAGTTCATATGAGGCATACACATTTAGACGAACATAAATTTATATCTGGTCAACCTGAAACAGGAGCGGAAATTGCAAATGATCTTGAGAGAATTTGTACAAACTTTGGTGCTGAAAATATTGCAGCATGTATAGTTGAGCCGATAGCAGGATCAACAGGGACTTTAGTTCCGCCGGTTGGATATTTACAGAGACTAAGAGAGCTTTGCGACAAACATAATATTTTATTAATATTTGATGAAGTAATTACTGGATGGGGAAGAACTGGATCTGCTTTTGGAGCACAGGAATTTGGCGTCACACCAGATATTATGACAATGGCAAAAGCAACAACTAATGGAATTGTTCCATTTGGAGTGGTCGCTTGTAAAGAAGAAATTTATGATGCAGTAATTGATAATTCTCCAAAAGGAGTAATTGAACTTTTTCATGGATATACTTATTCAGGTATTCCAATTTCTGTAGCAGCTGCATTAGCTGTTCAGGATATTTTTGAAAAAGAAGATATATTTAATAGAGCAAAAGAATTAAGTCCTTACTTTCAAGAAGGATTATTTTCATTAAAGGATATAGATGTAGTTGAAAACATTAGAGGGTATGGAATGATGGGTGGAATTGATATTAAGATGGATACAAGACCAGGCAAAGCTGGACTAGCTACATTCAAACATTGCTATGAAGCCGGTGTAAATTTTAAAGCTACTGGAGATGCTCTAATTATTGCTCCTATGTTTATTTGCGAAAAAAAACATATTGATGAAATAATTGAAAAGCTAAGAACAGGAATTACAAATTATAGCAAAAGTAAAAAGAATTGATTTTCATATATGAAAATTGGAGTTCCTAAAGAGATAAAACCTCAAGAAACAAGAATTGGTTTAACTCCAGATAGCGTTAAAGATTTAGTATCAAATGGCCACGAAGTTTTGGTTGAAAATAACGGTGGTTTTGAGGCAGGTTTTGAAAATTCACATTATACATCTGCTGGTGCAAAAATAATAGATAAAGTAGAGGATATTTTTAATGACTCAGAAATTATTGTAAAAGTAAAAGAACCTCTTTCTAACGAAGTTAAAATGATAAAAGAAAATCAAATTGTTTTCACTTATCTCCATCTTGCTGCTGCTAAAGAGTTAACACAAGGCTTAATTAATTCAAAAGGTGTTTGTATAGCTTATGAAACTGTTACAGATCAAAATGGAAGATTACCACTATTAGCACCGATGAGTGCTGTAGCTGGAAGGATGTCAGTTCAAGCAGGTGCACATTGTTTAGAAAAAAATCAAAAGGGTAGAGGTTTATTATTAGGAGGAGCACCTGGAGTAGATAGTGGTACAGTTGTAATTCTGGGTGGAGGAGTTGTAGGAGAGAATGCAGCTGATATTGCAACTGGCATGCAGGCAAAAGTTCATATTGTAGATAAATCTGAAAAGAGACTTGGAGAACTTACTCAAAAATTTGGGGATAAAATAATTCCGCAACAAGCAGATAATATAGATTTAAAAAAACTAATATCAGAGGCAGATCTTTTAGTTGGTGGTGTATTAATCCCAGGTGCAGAAGCTCCAAAGTTGGTTACAAAAGATATGCTAAAATTAATGAAAAGAGGATCTGTAATAGTTGATGTTGCTATTGACCAAGGCGGATGTGTGGAAACTAGTAAACCAACTACTCATGCAAACCCAACTTATATAGTAGATGATATAGTTCACTATTGTGTAGCCAATATGCCAGGTGGCGTCCCTAGGACATCAACTCTAGCTTTAAATAAAGTAACATTACCATTTTTGAATAAATTAGCTAAGGATGGCTATCAAAAAGCCCTAAAAGATGACCCTAATTTTCTAGCTGGATTAAATGTTTGCAAAGGTAATGTCACCTACAAGGCTGTAGCAGATACTTTTGGGCACAAATTTCTTTCTCCTGCTGAAGCTTTAAATTAAAAATGAATAAAATCCCAAGTTCTGCAAAAGTAGTGGTAATTGGTGGTGGTGTGGTTGGTTGCTCCTGTGCATATCATTTAGCAAAATTTGGCTGGAAAGATGTAATTCTTTTAGAGAGAGATAAACTAACTTCTGGTACAACTTGGCATGCTGCTGGGCTGGTAAGTCAGATTGGTCCATCTGCTACAATAACTAAAATAAGAAAATATTCTTTAGATTTATATAAAGAGCTTGAAAAAAAAGTAGATCACTCGGCGGGTCTTCGTTTAAATGGAGCATTATCAATTGCACAAGAAGAGGGAAGGTGGCAAGAATTAAAAAGACAAGCCACAACTGCACAACTTTATAATTTTGACGTAAAAGTTTTAACAAAAGATCAAATTAAAGAAAAAATACCTTTAATAAAAACAGATGACTTATTAGGTGGAATATTTATGCCTGGAGATGGTTCAGGTGATCCATCCGGTATTACTCATTTGCTTGCTAAAGCAGCAAAACTGGAAGGCGCTAAGATTTTCGAAGACTCCCCAGTTGAAGATATCATTATAAAAAATAAAAGAATTGAAGGAGTCGTGGTTAATGGAGAAAAAATAGAATGTGAATATATTGTTTTAGCTACTGGTATGTGGTCAAGACAAATAGGTGAAAAAATAGGTGTAAGTATTCCATTATATCCAGCAGAACATTTTTATGTAATTACTGAACCTATTAAAGAGGTTCCAAAAAATTTACCCGTAGTAAGGGATTTTGATAGTCGAACATATTTTAAAGAAGATGCAGGAAAATTGCTTTTAGGAATTTTTGAAGGGAAATCTATTCCTGCTTTTGACAAGACCAACAAAGTACCAGAGGATTTTTCTTTTGGAGAGTTTCCTGAAAATCTTGAGCACTTTGAACCGTATTTAAATGCGTGTATGCGAAGATTTCCTGTTTTAGAACAAACAGGAATTAGAAAATTTTTTGCTGGTCCAGAATCTTTTACCCCTGACACAAACAGCTTATTAGGTGAAGTTCCTGAGGTTAAAAACTTATTTGTTTGTTGTGGTTTGAATAGTATTGGAATTGCAAGTGCTGGAGGAGTTGGTAAAGTTACAGCTGAATGGATGATGAATGGACATATTAATGATGATATTTTTAGTTATGATATAAAAAGGTTTCAGAAATTTCATTCCAATATTGATTTTATTAAAAATAGAGTAACTGAAACTCTAGGAGATCTATATGGAATGCATTGGCCATACAAACAACACAAAACATCTAGAAATATAAAATTATTACCTCATCACGATCAACTAAAAGATGCTGGTGCTTGTTTTGGTGTTTCAGGTGGATATGAAAGACCAATGTGGTTTTCAAAAAACTCTGGCAAAGCCGAATATCAATATAGTTACAACTATCAGAATTGGTATCCATCTGTTGAGTATGAAACAAGAAACTGTTTAAAAAATGTAGGTATATTTGATTTAACTCCATTCTCTAAATTTGAGCTAAGAGGGGATAGTGCACATGATGAATTACAAAGAATATGTACTGCAAATATTCAAAACGAGAAAGGTAAATGTGTATATACTCAGATGTTAAACGAGGATGGAGGTATTGAGACAGATGTAACTGTTGTATGTTTAGATAAAGATTATTTTAGAATAATTAGCTCAGCAGCCACAAGAGAAAGAGATAAATTTCATATAAAAAAACATTTAAATTCAAAAATAGATTTAATTGATGTAACCGATGATTATTGTGTATTTGGTTTATTTGGTCCTAAGAGTAGAGAGCTAATCCAAAATATTTCGAAAGAAAATTTATCTAATAATAAATTAAAATTTTCTTACGGAAAAAAAATAAATGTTAATAGCTTAAATGTTTGGATACAACGATTGTCATATGTGGGAGAGCTAGGATATGAAATATATGTAGAATTTAGACATGCTAAACATATTTATGAAATTTTAATAGATGAGGGTAAAAAATTTAATATTTCAAATTGTGGTATGCATGCATTAGATACAATGAGGATGGAAAGTGGCTTTTTACATTGGGGCCATGATATTTCTCCAGAGGAAAATCAATTTCAAGCAGGTCTAAGTTTTGCAATAAGTTTCAAAAAAAATTCAAATTTTATCGGAAAAAACTCATTGCTAAAGATTAAAGATAAAAAGATAGACAAACGGTTAATGATGTTTGTATTAAAAGAGGCTAATCCTGGACTACCATTAATATTACACGATGAGCCAATATATTTAGATAACAATATAATAGGAAGAACAACTTCAGGAAATTATTCTTTTAATTTTAATAAAAATTTAACATTTGGTTATGTAAATTCTGGAAATACTTTTGATACTTTAAAAGGCAAAAATATTTATATAGAGATTGAAAAGTCAAAATTTAAAGCCGAATTGATTACAAAACCCTTAAAAAACAACAATTATAAAAATATTTAAAATATTTTAAAAATTATATTAATTCTAAAGTGCAAAAAAATTTATTTGTATTTATGTATTTTTAATAGTTAAATAACTTTTTTAAATTTATGATATCCAAAGAAGAAAAGCTAAATAATTTACAAGAAACTGAAATTAAAAATCAAACATTTAAATTAAGTGACAAAAATACTGTAGATATAAATATTTTATTAAACAGGGTAAGAGCTAGTGAAAAAAAACAAAAATTAAATACAATTATAGTCTTTAGTTTAATAGGTTTTCTTATTATAAGTTTGGGTTTAATAAGCACATTTTAATTATTTATTTCCTTAAATTCGTTATTCTTATTTTCTATTTGATCCTTCATTTCTTTTTTCATAAATTCTGAAATTTCTATGTCTGCATCAAAGTTTGTATAGCTATTGTCTCCAATTAGTTTTGCATAAATAATCCAATTTTTTATTGTTAAAAAATCATTAATGTTTATTCCATTTAATGAATCAGTTAAAATTTTTGAATTTAACCTATTTTTTAGAGGTATATTTTTATCTATTAAACTTTCTTTTTTTTTCCATTCATCTGGATAATTCATGAAATTTATTGATTGTTTATTAATTTCTTTAAAATTTGGATGTGCTTCCCCAAATTCTGTACAGCCTCTTTTAAATTTAATTATTACCTTATTGTTAAAAAAACTACTTACCTTAGGTTCAATTATTTTTTTTATCTCTTGTGCTTCCTCTATACCTTTACAATAAATTAAACCTTTATATACACCTTTTGCTATCGATCTCATTTCAACAAAGCATTTTCTAATATTATTGTTTTTTAGATTTATGTTATCAAAAAGAAAATATAATTTGATTAAATCTGTGACGGTTCTTAAAGTGAAGTGTAATTTATAACATTCAAAACAATACTTAGGAATCGCATTTGTTCCCCAAAAAACCTGAAAGTGCCTTTTACAATTTAAATCAATTTTATTCCTTCTCCATGCTTGAGATAATTTAAAATTATTAATTTTATAGTTTTTTTTTAAAATCAGATTACATTTTTTGTAAAAATCAAATAATTCATTGTTCTCTATTTTTTTATCTAAATTAATTTTAATTTTTACATTCTTTAGTAAAAAATTTGCCTTCGTAATATTGTTTAGATTAGAATTTTTAGGATCAAAAAAAGTTAAAATTCTTAATATATTATCTTCAACTTCTGGAAACTTAGGGTTAATTTTCAAAACATTATTGTATGAATTTAGTGCACTATCGTATTCAGCTAAATCATAGTAAGTTCCAGCTAAATTATTTAATGAGACAAGATAGTCTGGTTTAATATTTATAGCTTTTACAAAACATTCTTTTGCTTCCTCTAATTCGCCAATTTCAATTAAAGAACTTCCTAAGTTGTTTAAAGCCTCGGGATAGTCTTCTTTAATGTTAATCGCACTTTTATATGTTGTTATTGATTGACTAAATTTTTTTAATTTATACTGACAAAGCCCTAAAAAATTATACAAAAAGTAATCATCTTTATAATGTTCTAATAAAGAAATCGCTTCTTTTTCACATTTGTAAAATTCACCATTTTGAAATTCGACTACAAGCTGTTTTACATTATCATCTCTAGAGAGTTTCATAATATAATTTTAAACTTTAATTTTCTTGCATTATTATAAATATTTTTTAATAACTGTGCTAAATTTATAGTTGATTAATTATTTTTTGTTATTAATTACTATAAAATATGTCAAAATTTCTAAAAAATTCTGAATTAACATTTGAAAAAGCTAAGCAAATAGTAGACGACACACTTCAAAGTTGTGACGACGGAGAACTCTATCTTGAAGATACTAAATCTGAAACAATAATTTTGGATGATAATAAAATTAAAAGTTCGGACTACTCAACTGATATTGGTTACGGTTTTAGAGCTGTAACAGGAGAAGTAGTAGCTTACTCTCATTCAAACGAAATCTCAGATAAGTCACTAAAAAATTCCAGTGATAACCTTAAGTCATCTCTTAAAGGTAAAAGTGGTACCTACAACACAGAAATCAAGAATACTAACCAAAAATTTTATAAGGACATTGATCCAGTTGAAGAAAAGTCACTTAAGTCAAAAATTGATATTTTAAATGAAATTAACAATTATGCTCGTTCATTAGATAGTTCTGTAAAACAAGTAACTGCAAATTTTTTAGGAGAAAAAAAAAATATTGAAATTTTAAGATCCGGCGGACAACTATTAAATGACGAAAGACCTCTAGTTAGATTTAATGTATCAGTAATGGTCGAAAAAAATGGAAGAAAAGAAACAGGCATATACGGAGTTGGAGGCAGACAATCTTATGATGTTTATTTAGAAAATGAGAATTGGAAAAAGGTTTGTGATGAAGCTTTTAGAATAGCAACAACAAATCTTGATAGTAAACCCTCACCCGCGGGAGAAATGAAGGTTGTTTTAGGACCAGGATGGCCTGCAATATTAATCCATGAAGCAGTAGGTCATGGTTTGGAAGGGGACTTTAATAGAAAGAAAACATCAGTATTTCATGATCTAGTTGGCAAAAAAGTTGCAAGTGAAGGAGTTACAATAATTGATGATGGAACATTAGACAATAGAAGAGGAAGTTTAAATATTGATGATGAAGGCACTCCAACAGAAAAAACTGTTTTAATAGAGAATGGTATTTTAAAAAACTTCATGCAAGATAGATTAAATGCAAGATTAATGAATACTAAGTCAACTGGCAATGGGAGAAGAGAAAGCTACAAACACATAGTAATGCCTAGAATGAGAAATACAATAATGTTGAATGGAAATAATACACAAGAGGAAATGATTAAAAGCGTTGATAAAGGAATTTTCGCAGTAAGTTTTGGTGGAGGTCAGGTAGATATTACATCAGGTAAATTTGTATTTAATTGTACCGAGGCCTATGAAATTACAAATGGAAAAATTGGTTCTCCTTTAAAAGGAGCTACACTAATAGGTGATGGTCCATCCTCTCTAAAGGAAGTTTTGATGGTTGGTAACGATATGATGTTGGACCCTGGCATTGGTACTTGTGGTAAAGCAGGTCAAGGAGTTCCAGTCGGAGTTGGTCAACCATCTCTATTAATAGATAAAATGACTGTTGGTGGAACACAAATCTAATTAAATGATCAAGGAAGACAGTTATCTTAAAAATTTAGCTGATATTTGTTTAACTAAATCTAAAAAACTTGGCTCATCAGAGGCAAGTGTATTGGTTATGAATTCAGTTTCAGAAAATGTCAACATAAGAAACAGAAAAATTGATGGATCTGAAAGATCGGATAACTTAGGAATAACATTAACAACTTATATCGGAAAAAAGAAAGCTTCTATTTCATCTTCTAATCTTAAAGAAGAAAATATTATTACACTTGTAAAAAAATGTATTGATGCGACCAAGGTTACACCTGAGGATGAATTTAATTCGTTACCCGACAAAGATCTTCATTTTAAAGGTGCTAAAGATTTAAAATTATTTGATGAAACTCATTTAGATAATGAAAAAAAAATTAATTTTATAAAGGCAGCTGAAGAAAAGGCATTTTCCAATGAAAAAATTGTAAATACTAATGGTTCAGCTTTTAGTGAAACAAAATCAAATTTTATATTAGCGAATTCAAACGGGTTTATGGATGGGTATAAAACATCGCAGTTTACTGCTTATTGTGAAGTTGTGTCTAAAAGTAATGGCAGCATGGAAAGAGATTATGAGTACACCTCCAAGCGTTATTATGATGATCTTCTTAAACCAGAGCAGATTGGTTTAAATGCTGCAAAAAAAGCAATAGATAAATTAAATCCAAAAAAAATTAAAAGTGATAAATTTGATATTGTTTTTGATAAAAGAATTTCCAAAAATTTTTTATCAAATTTTGCAAGTTCTATAAGCTCCAGTGCTATTGCTAAAGGTACTACTTTTTTAAAAGATAAGCTTAATAAAAACATTTTTGATAATTCAATCAATATAATTGATAAAGGTAATATAATTAAAGGAAATGGATCAAGATATTTTGATAGTGAAGGTATAATGATAAAAGAACTAGAATTAGTTAAAGATGGTATATTAATGGATTATTTAATTGATACTTATAATGGTAAAAAAATAAACAGACAATCAAATGGTAGGTCTAGTGGTACAACAAATTTATATTTCGAAAATGGTAAAGTTCCTTTTGAAGATCTGATTAAATCTGGAAAGAAAATACTTTTTATTAATGAAACAATTGGAAGAGGCGCAAATATTATAACAGGAGACTATTCTGTTGGAGCCTCTGGCATGATGATCGAAAATGGAGAATTTGCTTACCCTGTAAGCGAGATTACGATTGCAGGTAATTTTAATGAGATGTTTAAAAATATTACCTTAGCAAATGATTTAGAATTTAATTATTCTACAAACTCACCTTCAATGTTAATTACAGGTATAACTGTTGGAGGGAAATAAAAAATGAATCCAACAGATATATTATTAAGTATCGCGATTGTAGGCATATATACACAAATATACATTTATTTAAAAACTAACTATAAAGAAAAAAAAATTATATATAATTTATTTTTTGTAGGTTTTTCAATTGCAACTCTTATTACTGGTATATTGTATTATTTAATAAAATATATAGCATCCTAAATTGATGAACAAAAAAATTTATAGGTTAATTACAAGCAAAAACTATCTAAGGTTAGTTAAAATATATCACAGTTTGTTTGGAGAGAATTTTAAAAAAGATATAGACGATCAAAATATTTACAACAACAACATACACCGTTTAGATATTATTCAGAATTTAATAAAAAAATATAATTTAAAAAAATATTTAGAAATTGGATGTGATCAAAATGAAGTGTTTTCTCAAGTAAAAATAGAAAATAAAATTGGTGTTGATCCTGTAAGTGGAGGGACACATAGAATGACAAGTGATAAATTTTTTGTTTCGAACAAAGAAAAATTTGATTTAATTTTTGTTGATGGTTTACATAGATATGAGCAAGTGAGAAAAGATATTATTAATTCTTTAAAATGTTTAAATGAGAAGGGTATCATTTTATTTCATGATTGTTTTCCGCTTACATATTATGATCAAGCTTGTCCAAGAGCTCAAAGAAAATGGAATGGAGATGTTTGGAAAGCAGTTGTAGAATTTAGAACATATGAAAATATTAGAACTTATGTTGGAAATTTTGACAATGGAATTGGCATGATAACAAATAAATTAAATGATAATCCTTTAAAAATTGATAATAAAAATTTTAAATCATTAAAATACGTAGATTATTACAATAATTATAAAAATTATCTTAATTTAGTTAACATAGAAGAGTTTTATAATCTAACTGATGAAAGATAACACTAAGGATATCATTAATAATCTTACAATAGTATTAGTATTATTTAGATCGACTAAAGATATTTTAAAACTATTAGATAAAATTAAAAACTTCAGGATATTAATTGTAGATAACGGGGGGGAATAAAGAAATATTACTAAAGATTAAATCTTTAAATTTAAATATTAATATTTTAGGTAAAAATAAAAATTTAGGCTATGGACGAGCAATAAATCTAGCTTATCAATATATTAAAACTCCATATTTTTTAATTTTAAATCCAGATTTGCTTATAACCCACGAAAATATCCAAAAACTTTATAATACAATAATCCTAAACAAAAATTGCGCAATTACTGCTCCAATTACAAAACCAGATTATGATTTTTATGGAACTTTTCCAGAAAAAGAAAATATTTTAAAAAATAAATATGAACAAAGTATTTCAAAAAAATTATATGACGCTGACATTGAAGGATTATGTTGTGTAGATGTAGTAAAGGGCTGTGCAATGCTTGTAAATAGTAATTTATTTAAT
>CACFYR010000009.1 GCA_902570505.1 uncultured Pelagibacteraceae bacterium
CTATCACACATTTCTTCGGCTTCATTTAAGTAATGTGTGGTTAAAATTATTGTTACCCCATTTTTATTCAACAATTTGACATTTTCCCATAGTTGTTGTCTTAATTCTACATCAACACCTGCGGTTGGTTCATCTAAAATCACTATGGGTGGTTGGTGCACAAGTGCTTTAGCAATCATTAAACGTCTTTTCATTCCACCTGATAAACCTCTTGCGTAGCTATTAGACTGATTATCTAAAGAAACTATTTTTAATATTGTATCAGTTATTCTATCCTTTTTTTTAACACCATACATTCCAGCTTGTAACTCCAAAAGCTTTCTTGGGCTAAAGAATGGATCTAAATTTACTTCTTGTGGCACAATTCCAATAGATGCTCTTACTTGTCTTGGATTTTTATCAATATCAAATCCCCAAACATTGATTTGCCCAGATGTTTTTAACACCGTTCCGGCCAAAATATTTATGAAAGTGCTTTTCCCAGCTCCATTGGGTCCTAATAATCCAAAAATCTCACCTTGTTTCACTTCTAAGTTTAAATTTTCGATAGCATTAACTGTTTGTGAACTATTTTTTTTATAATTTTTCTTTAAATTTTTGACAGTTAATACATTTTTTTTATCCATAGAAATTACATTTATAAAATTGAGATAAATTAAGATAACATAAATCTAATGTCTAAAATAAAAAAAAATGACCACTATTATTTAATTGATGGATCTGGATATATCTTTAGGGCTTATTATGCTTTACCACCCCTATCTAGAAAAAGTGATGGATTACCCACTGGCGCGGTTAATGGGTTTTGTAACATGCTTTTTAAGTTGTTAGAGGATTCAAAATCTGAGGATAATAAAGAGAAACCTACACATTTTGCAGTAATTTTTGACTCTGCAAGAAAAAATTTTAGAAATGAAATTTATTCAGATTACAAAGCAAACAGAGCAGATGCACCAGATGATTTAATACCTCAGTTTGATTACATTCGAAAATCTGTGTTAGCTTTTAATTTGCCCTCTATTGAATTACTAAATTATGAAGCAGATGACTTAATTGCAACCTACGTAGAAAATATTTTAAAAGCTGGCGCAAAAGTTACAATAGTCTCATCCGATAAAGACCTAATGCAGCTTTATAAAAAAAATGTAAGAATTTATGATCCTATGAAAAATAAATTTATCAATAATGATGATGTTATAAAAAAATTTGGAGTAAATCCAGACAAGGTTATAGATGTTCAAGCGCTTGCAGGAGATAGTAGTGATAATGTGCCTGGTGTTCCAGGAATTGGTGTAAAAACTGCTGCAGAATTAATTTCAAATTACGGTAACATTGAAAACTTACTTAATAACTTAGAAAAAATATAAATGACATTTTAGAATACTTAAAAGAAGCAGAGGAAACAGGTGAAATATGTATTGATACTGAAACTAACTCATTAAATCCACATTTGGCAAAGCTAGTTGGCATATCGTTATCTACGAAGATTGGAAAAGCTTGCTATATACCTTTGAATCATAAAGATCACCAAAATTTAAATGAAAAAGAAGTATTGAAAATTTTAAAACCTATTTTGGAAGATGTAAGCATAAAAAAAATTGGTCAAAACATTAAATTTGATTTTATAATTCTTTATCATAGAGGGATAAGTATGAACTCAATGGAGGACACTATGTTAATGTCATATGTGTTAGATGCTGGAAAAAATAGACATAATATGGATACACTTTCCCAAATTCACTTAGAGCACAAACCAATAAGTTATAAGGAAATTGTAGGCGTTGGCAAAAAGCAAATAAGTTTTGACGAGGTTGAAATAAACAAGGCTAAGGATTATGCCGCTGAAGACGCAGATATAACCTATCGATTATTCAAAAAATTTTTTAAAAATTTAAAAGCAGAAAAATTAACGAATATTTATGAAATTTTCGAAAAACCGTTAATTAAAATTTTGTCTTTGATGGAAATCGAGGGGATAAAAATTAATGAAGGTTTCTTAAAAAAGCTTTCCGATAAATTTCAAAATAAAATCGATAAATTGGAAAAGGATATCTTTAAAATTTCTAAAAAAAATTTCAAAATTGGATCTACCAAACAACTCGGTGAAATAATGTATAATGAACTAAAGATTTCTACTCTTAAAAAAACCAAAAAAGGTAGTTTTGCAACTAGCGCTTCAGTTCTTGAAGACTTAGCTTTTAAAGGACATTTACTTCCAAAATATGTGCTTGAATGGAGACAATTGTCAAAACTCAAGAACACTTATTCTGATACATTACCAGAACATATAAATCCTAAAACAAATAGAGTGCATACATCATTTTTATTGGCTGCCACCTCTACAGGTAGGTTAGCTTCTAGTGATCCAAATTTACAAAATATTCCAATTAAAACTAGTGATGGAAATGATATTAGAAAAGCTTTTGTGGCTGAAAAAAATAAAAGTCTTATCTCAGCTGATTATAATCAAATTGAAATGAGAATACTTTCAGATTTAGCAGATGTAAAAGAATTAAAAAAAGCATTTAAAAATGATGAAGATATTCATTCATTAACAGCTAGTCAGGTGTTTAACACAGATATAAAAAAAGTAAATTCTGATATGCGCAGAAAAGCAAAAGCAATTAATTTTGGAATTATTTATGGGATTTCACAATATGGACTTGCAAAACAAATTGGGGTCTCGACAACAGAGGCTTCTGAATTTTTAAACTCTTATTTTCTAAAATTTCCAGAAATAAAAGAATACATGTCATCAACCATAAAGTTTTGTCGTAAAAGTGGATATGTTAATAATATTTTTGGCAGAAGAACACATATTACTGGTATAAATGACAAAAATTTTAATATTCGAAATTTTCAAGAAAGAGCAGCAATAAATGCACCAATTCAAGGATCAGCGTCTGAAATTATGAGAATGGCAATGATAAGAATTTCAGAAAAATTAAAAGATAATAAAATTTATGATACAAAAATGATTTTACAAATACATGATGAGTTAATATTTGAGGCACCAAGCAAAGATACTACAAAAATAAGTAAAATAATAAAAAAAGAAATGACTAGTGTTCAAAATAGTGAGTTACATTCTTTTACTATACCATTATCAGTGGACATAAATGTAGGTGATAATTGGGGGGTATTACATTAGATATATAATAAAAATATTTGTTAAGTATTGCCCTAATTAGAACAATTTAGTATTTTTAATTATCTTATGACGGGAACTATAGCATTAGTAGATGATGATAGAAATATATTAACCAGTATTAGTATCGCGCTTGAAAAAGAGGGTTTCAAAGTACAAACTTATCTTGATGGTGAGAGTGCACTCATTGGATTGTCTAGGACACCACCAGATTTAGCGGTTATTGATATCAAAATGCCCAAAATGGATGGAGAAGAATTGCTTAAAAAATTAAGAAAAAAAACAACAATGCCAGTAATATTTTTAACCTCAAAGGACGATGAGGTTGACGAACTTTTGGGATTAAAATTAGGAGCTGATGACTTTGTAAAAAAATCTGGTGGCTTTTCAATTAAAGTCTTAATTGAAAGGATAAGAGTTCAGTTAAGAAAAAAGGACAATAATATAGAGGATACAAAAAATATTATTTCCCACGGAAAACTTAAATTAGATCCATCCCAGTTAGAGTGTGAATGGAATGGAAAGCAGTTACCAGATAAACTTACTACTACTGAATTTCTAATAGTAAAGGAGTTAGCTAAAAGACCTGGCATAATTAAAGAAAGAGCACAATTAATGGATATAGCTTATCGAGAAGATACTGATATAGAGGATAGAACTATTGATAGCCATGTTAAAAGAATAAGAAAGAAGTTTAAAAAAGTTGATAATACTTTTTCAGCGATAGAAACAAGATATGGAAGTGGTTATCGTTGGAATGTAAATTAATGATTAGTAAAATATTAAAAAATCTCTCCATTCTCAAAAAATTTTTATTCATTAATTTTCTTATTTTTTTAATAATTAGTATTCTCACTGTAATATATGTTCGTAGCATTCAACCTAGTCTTATTAAGAATAAATCCACAAATCATTTCAAAATTATTGATAACACCGTTGGTCATTTAAAAAGATTGAATATTGATTTCAATCGATCGGATATAAGAAATTTTTTTCTTTCAACAAAATTTTTATTTCAGACAATTGATAGAGCTATAATATTTGATAACAATTTTGATGTTGTTTCTGATACAAATAGTCTTGATCTAGATCCGAGATCATTTTCCAATACTATTGAGGTTATAGAAATGAATAATATAGATGATAAAAAAAATATTTTAGCTGACGGAGAATCTTCACAAGAGGTTATAAATAATAATTTTCTTTCAAAAGAACTAGAACAATATTCAAAATCAAAAAATCTAGGGAAACATTTTACTTTTACGAATGAAATTCTAGATGAATTTACAGTCATAAGTATAAAAAATATTTCTATTGGTAATAAAAACTTAGGTTTCATTGCAGTGCTAGAAAATGCTAACGATATTCAAACAGCAATCAAAGAGAGAAAAAACTTTGTTATCAGAACTGCATTAATAATTGTAGTAGTAATATTTATATTCTCTTATGTTCTAAATAGATATTTTTTAAAGCCAATTATGAATTTGGTTTACTACACTCAGTTAATTAAGGAAAAAAGTAATGAACAAACTAATATTGAATTATATAAAAATAGAAATGACGAGATTGGATATTTATCAAAATCTATGGAAGAAATGACAACACAACTTCAAAAAAGAATAAATACTGCCGAAAATTTTTCTAAAGATTTAGTTCATGAAATAAGAAATCCCTTAGCTTCTCTTAAAAGTGCGTCTGAAATTATTTCTGAGTCTGAAAATAAAGAACAAAGAAATAAATTAATAAAAATTGTTTCCCACGATGTTGAAAGGATAGAGAGATTAATTACAGATTATTCACAAATGTTAAAAGATGAAGTTGCAATTTCATCTGAAAAAATGATTAAAATTGATTTAGAAAATATTCTTAATTCTGTGGTCGATGATTTTAATAGTATTTACAACACTAAAAGAGGAATAAAAGTTAATTTGAAAACTAATGGATCAAAAAATTATGAAATCTATGGAATTGAAAACAGAATTGAGCAGATTGTTGCAAATTTATTGGATAATTCCGTTTCATTTAGTCAAGATAATCAAAAAATAAATATTCACTTGAGTAAAGACAAAAATAATAGAATTAAATTAAATGTTGTAGATAATGGAAGGGGATTTAAAGAAAATGAAACAAATAAAATATTTAATAGGTTTTATAGTAACAGACCCGACAAGTTTGGTGAACATTCGGGTTTAGGACTGAATATTGTTAAGAATCTTGTGGAGTTACACAACGGAACAATTAGCGCACGAAATAATGAAGATAAAGGGGCTAATATAGAGATTATTTTCCCAGAAGCTAATTCTTAAGTTGATTATATTATAGAAAGTTGTTAAAAGCCTCGCTCATGGAAGATTTTAAAGTAAAAGACATTACTCAAGCTGATTTCGGTAGAAAAGAAATTTCACTAGCCGAAACAGAAATGCCTGGATTAATGGCATTAAGAAAAGAATACAAAGGAAAAAAACCTCTAAAAGGTGCAAGGATAGTTGGATGTCTTCATATGACAATACAGACTGCTGTACTAATAGAAACTTTAGTTGAATTAGGAGCTGAAGTTAGATGGTCGTCTTGCAATATATTTTCTACTCAGGATCACGCGGCTGCTGCAATAGCAAAAGTGGGAATTCCTGTATTTGCATGGAAAGGTGAGACCGAAGAGGAATATTGGTGGTGCGTAAGACAAACAATCGAGGGAAAAAAAGATTGGAAGCCTAATATGATCTTGGATGATGGCGGTGACCTTACAGCTTTAATGCATAAAGATTATAAAGAATTAATGAAAGATATAAAGGGTTTATCAGAAGAAACAACAACTGGTGTTTTAGCGTTAAAAAAAATGGAACAAGATGGAACGCTTTTAGTTCCAGCAATTAATGTAAATGATTCTGTTACGAAATCTAAATTTGATAATTTATATGGTTGCAGAGAAAGTTTAGTTGACGGAATTAAACGCGCAACTGATGTTATGATGTCTGGTAAAGTAGCTATAGTCGCAGGTTTCGGTGATGTAGGTAAAGGCAGTGCTGCATCTTTAAGGCAATCTGGTGCAAGAGTAATGGTTACGGAAACAGATCCTATTTGTGCGCTTCAAGCAGCTATGGAAGGTTATGAGGTTGTGACCATGGATGATATGATAAGTCAAGCTGATATCGTAGTAACAGCAACTGGAAATAAAGATATAGTCACTGCAGATCATATGAGGGAAATGAAAGATAGAGCAATATTATGTAATATTGGACATTTCGATAATGAGATACAGGTCGAAGCCCTTAAAAATTATAAATGGGATGAAATAAAACCTCAAGTCCATGAAATAACTTTACCAAGTGAGAAACGTATAATCCTTCTTGCTGAAGGAAGACTTGTTAATCTTGGTTGTGCAACAGGACATCCAAGTTTTGTGATGAGTGCATCATTTACAAACCAAGTCACAGCTCAAATAGAACTATGGAATAATTCAGAAAAGTATGAAAAAAAAGTTTATGTCTTACCAAAACACTTAGATGAAAAAGTAGCAATGCTTCATTTAGAAAAAGTAGGAGCTAAATTAACAAAACTTTCTAAGGATCAAGCTGACTACATAAGTGTAAAACAAGAGGGGCCTTATAAACCCGATGCATATCGGTACTAATTCAAAAAAATTAGATATTTCATCAGAAAAACAAACACGCGCTTTAGCAAAAAGGCTTAGCAATTTTTTTAAAAAAGGAGATCTTGTATTTTTATTTGGACAAATTGGTACAGGAAAAACTACTTTTGTAAAAAATTTTATAAATAATTTACAAAAAAAAAACCAAGAAAATATTACGGAAGTTCCAAGTCCAACATTCAATATATTAAACGAATATAAAATAAAAAATTTGGATATTTATCACTATGATCTTTATAGGGTGAAAGATAAGGAGGAATTACAGAATTTAGGACAAATAAATGAAAACAGTAATGCATTAGTATTTGTTGAATGGCCAGAATTACTAAAAAAAAATATTTTAAACTATATAGGTTTACATTTTGAGTACGAGGACGATTTAAATAAAAGATCAATAATAATTCACTCAAAAAATAAGAAATTAATTGATGGAATTTAAAAAATTAGAAAAGTTATCTGGTGATGCTTCATTCAGAAAGTTTTATAGGCATAAAAAAAACAAATCCATAATTGTTTACTGCAAAAAAGAAAAATTTAAAAATTTGATTATTTATGAAGCAGTAAATAGATTTCTTAAAAAGAACAATATTAATACACCTAAGCTAATAAGCGAAAATTATAAAAAAAATTTTATAGAAATTGAGGATCTAGGTAATTTAACAGGATTTAAAAAATATAAAAGTTTTAAAATTAATAATTATAAAAAGTTATTTAAAATTTTGAAAAAAATTCAAAATATTAAACCAAAAAAAATAAAGACTCTTTTGAAAAAAATATACAAGATACCAATATATTCAGACAAATTATTATTAGATGAGGCAAAATTATTTTCTAATTGGTATTTACCTACCAAAATAAAAAAAAATGAAACAAAAGTTTTAAATGAATTAAATAAAATTTTAAAAAAAGTAATTAGAAAATTAATGCTTAAAAAAAGAGTATTAGTTCATAGAGATTTTCATATATCGAATATAATGCTTAATCGTAAAAAAATATATCTAATTGATACCCAAGATCTAATTTATGGAAATCCAGCTTATGATGTTGCGTCTCTTATAGATGACGTAAGATTTAAAATAAGTTTAAAAAATAGAGAGATTCTCTATAAAAAGTTTATTTTGAAAGAGAAAAAAAATTTTTCAAGTAAACTTAGAAACGATTTTGAAATACTTTCCACCTTAAGAAATTTAAAAATTATAGGAATTTTTACAAGACTTTCAAAAAGAGATAAAAAATATTCATATGTGAAGATGATACCTTATGCTTGGCAAATGATTGAAGAAAGGCTTACTCAGAATAGTAATCTTTATGAATTAAAATCTTTTTTTGACAGATATTTTCCTAAAAATTTAAGAATTTGAAAATGAAGATGAATACTGCTTTAATATTATGTGCTGGTTATGGTAAAAGATTAAGACCAATAACACTATCGAAACCGAAACCTTTAATAGATATTAAAAATAAAAGCTTACTACTTAGAGCTATTGAATTAGTTAATACTATAGGTATAAAAAAAGTAAAAATTAATACTTATTATAAGTCAGATATATTAGAGACTTTCGTTGAAAATTCTCAATACAGAGACATTATAGAAATCATAAATGATGGCAATGAAATTCTTGATACCGGTGGCGGTATTATGAATATGATAAAGGACTGTGATGATGAAAATTTTTTGGTTATGAATCCTGATACGATTTGGGATAATAGTTATAAACAGATAATAAATGAAATGATTAATCATTATCAGGACTACAGATTAGATAATCTTCTTCTTGTTGTTAACAAAGTTCATAGTTTCGATAAAACTCTAAAAGGTGATTTTGCTTTAAAGAATTCTAAACTAACTAAAGAGAATAATAATCAGTATATATATACTGGGCTACAGATAATAAATAAAAATTTATTTAACGATATAAAAGAAAAAAAATTTTCAATGAATACTATTTGGGAAAATGAAATCAAAAAAAATAATTTAAATGGTTTTGAAAGCAAAAATCAATTTTTACATTTAACAGATCTCAGAATATATGAACAAATTATCAAAAAATTATGAGATTTTTTGATCTTTCTTTGTCTAAATAATTTGCAGATATAATTTTTCCATTTTCAAATTTTAAAATTAAAGGATTCCCAGTTGGAATTTCCAATTTTGAAATATCTTTATTGTCCAGATTAAATAGAAATTTACATAAAGCTCTTATAGAATTACCGTGCGCAGAAATAAGTACATTATTTTTTATATTATCCATAATATAAGATTTGTAATATGGTATTACTCTATCATAGGTATCTTTAAGAGACTCAGTATCTGGAATTAAATTTTTTGGGATGTCCTTATAAATTATGTTATTCAGAGGATGGTATGGGCTGTCCTTGTCTAACTTTTCCGGAGGGATGTCCCAAGATCTTCTTAATTGATG
The DNA here is from genome assembly GCA_902570505.1 of uncultured Pelagibacteraceae bacterium. GTDB lineage: Bacteria > Pseudomonadota > Alphaproteobacteria > Pelagibacterales > Pelagibacteraceae > Pelagibacter. The sequence goes on from CACFYR010000009.1 coordinate 9,221, forward strand.
AACCTTTTCTTCGCTTAGTTTTTTTTTCATTTCATCTTTGTTTAGTCCAGTCAAATTACCGTAGTGCCTCTCATTAAGCTCCCAAGCTTTAACTACTTGATTATTCTCAACATTAATCTCTTTTAAAATTATATTTAAAGTCTCATTTGCTCTTTTTAAATATGAAGTATAAAACATACCAAAATCAATTTTCAAATTTTTGATTAATTTTCCAGCTTTAGATGCCTCCTCTCGTCCGTTTTTAGATAATTCAACATCTACCCAACCAGTAAACCTATTTTCTAGGTTCCACACACTTTGTCCATGTCTTACTAATATTAAATGACTCATGTTATATAGTAATTTATAAATAAAATATTTGCATGTTAAAGAATTTATTTCATATTTTTAACTTTATTTTAATAACTTTATATTTGTATCCAGGAAGTATATTTGGATATATTTTTTATAGGAATTTTGATAAACAACCACAACTCACACCAGATCTATTTAGTATTTCTTCAAACCATGTATACACATTCTTATTTTTATCAACAATAGGCTTACTAAGTTTTAAAAATTTAAGAAAAATAACAATATATTTAATTTCAATTTCAATTATTTTAGAACTATTTCATTTAATAATACCTAAGAGATCATTTCAATTTGGTGATTTATTTGGTAATCTTATCGGAGTTATTTTACCTATAACATTTTTAGTAATTTATAACTATTGGAGAAAAAAATGAGTTCATTTGAAGATAGAAAAAAAAGTTTTGAAAAAAAATTTGCGCATGACGAGGAACTTAAATTTAAAGTTGATTCAAAAAGAAATAAATATTTAGGTGAATGGGTTTCTCAAAAGCTTGGATACGATCAAGAAAAGACAAAGGAATATATTCAATCAGTTATAAAGGCTGATTTTCAAGAGGCAGGTGATGAGGATGTTTTTAGAAAAATAAAGGATGACTTAAAAGATCATAACATCGATGATAATGATATAAGATTAAAAATGGAAGAGCTTAATGAAAAAGCTAAGTCAGATTTTATGTAGTATTTCGTTTTTTTTTATCTTATTTGATACTCCAGTTTTTGGCCAGAATGAATTTATTGGTAATGTAAAAGTAATTGATGGAGATACAATTATTTTAAATAACATTACAATTCGTTTCAGTGGAATTGATGCACCAGAAAGTTTTTTTCAAGGCAAATCTCAAGTTTGTAACTCATTAATTAATGATAAAAAATTTTTTTGTGGAAAGTTAGCAAAAAAAAAATTAAAGGAAAAAGTGAAGAATAAAATTGTAACTTGTTTACCAGAATATTTAGATCGATATAAAAGAGTAATTGCTGAATGTTTTGTTAATGGTGATAGTTTATCATCGTACATGGTCAAGAGTGGATTTGCATTTGATTATGTAAAATATTCTAAAGGAAAATTTGAAAATGATCAAAATTTTGCAAAAGAGAATAAGCTGGGACTTTGGAATTCTAAATTTGATTATCCATGGGTATGGAGAAAACTAAATAAATAAATTATAAGTATGGAGTGATTCTTTCAAAAAAAATCATTATATTTTTTTTATTAATACTTATTTCAGGGTGTTCATCTGTTCCTAAAAATACTGCAGATGGCTGTTCTATTTTTTCAGAAAGATACCTCTGGTATAAACATGCAAAAAAAACTGAGAAAAAATGGGGAACTCCAATTTATGTACAATTAGCGATAATAAAAATGGAATCAGACTTTGATTGGCTTGCTAAACCTGAAAGATATAAATTATTTAAGGTAATACCATATAAAAGACCATCTTCCTCATTTGGTTACTCTCAAGCTGTTAGAGGAACTTGGGAACAATATAAAGAAGAAACTGGAAATAAATATGCATTGAGATATAGATTTAAAGACAGCGTTGATTTTATTGGATGGTACACAGATAAAACTGAAAAATTATTAAAAATTTCTAAAAAAGATGCATTTAAGCAGTATATAGCTTATCACGAAGGTTGGGGTGCTTATAAAAATTATAAAAAAAAAGAAAAGGTTATTTTATATGCGAAAAAAGTACAACGACAGTCACATAAATATAAAAAACAACTAGATGCATGTAAAAACTCTTTAACTACAAGAAAGTATATTATTTTTTAACGAAGTTGCTTTTTTAACTCATTATCAATAGCATCAATTCTTTTAGTATTCTTTGCTAATGCAAGATACATGCTAGGAGTTACATACAAGGTGAAAAAAGTGGATATAAGCATCCCCCCAAGTATAGTGCATCCTACAGCTAACCTCGATCCCTCTCCAGCTCCAGGCCCAATATTTCCAATAACCAAGGGTATCATTGCTATCATGGTGCTTAGTGTAGTCATTAAAATTGGTCTAAATCTTAGGTAACACGCTTCTTTTAAGGCTGACTCAATATTTTTTCCTGTTACCCTCAATTGATTTGCATAGTCAACTATTAGGATACTATTTTTCGTAGATATACCAATCAATATAATCAATGCTATTTGTGAGAAAACATTTATTGAACTGTTTAAAAATAGTATGAAAACTAGACCTCCAAATACTGCTAATGGAACAGTTAAAATAATAATAAATGGATGAATAAAAGAATTAAAAGTAGCAGCCATAACTAAATACGCAGTTAGTAGAGAAAGTACAAAAATAATATACAACTCGTTACTAGTTTCTTTTAATTCCTCAGATTTTCCTTTCCAAGTAATTTGTTTGTCAGGTGCGATATCGGACATAGTTTTTTCTAAAAATTTGATTGCCTGGTCCAGAGTATAATTTTCACTTAAATCTGCAGAGATCGTTACAGCCCTCTGTCTGTTATATCTTGATAATTTATTCGCAGAACCCTCTTCTTTGTATTCAACTAGATTAGCAATAGAAATTAGTTCACCAGAGTTTTCTGACCTTACAAATATTTTGCTCAGACTTTGTTGGTTTTTTCTGTCGTCTTTATATTGTTGTAAAATAATTGGATATTCTTTTCCTAATTTGTTAAATTTGGTTACAATTTTACCTCCATAAAGAGTTTCTAATGTTTCACCAATTGTTTTTATTGAGACACCTAAATCTTTTGCTTTATTTTTATTTATTAATAATTTTATCTCTGGCCTATTTCTAGAGTAGTCTGACTCTATTCTTGAAAAGTTTGGATTTTTCCTGATCGATCTTATAACTTTCTTTTGTGTTTCTTCTAGATCTTCATAGGTATTACCATAAATCACCATTTGAACAGGTTTATTATAATTAGATGTTCTGATTGATTGTGGAGATATTGGAAAAGCTAATGTTTGAGGAACAGTAACGATTTTTCCAATTGCTTGTCTCATTACTGTTTGAGAGTTATCTTTTCTATTTTTCCAATTATCAAGTAAAGATATTATTAAAAAACTATTATCTGCTCCAAACCCAGGAACAATCATTAAAAATTTTTTGTATGGACTATTTTCAGAATTCAAAAGGGGAATTAATCTTTTTTCCACATCCTCTGCTCTTTTTTGAGTATAATCAAACGAACTACCCTCATCAGTAAAGCCAATCACAAGATATGCCCCTCTGTCTTCTAAAGGCAATAATTCTTTTTTTGTATAATTATACAAAATTGTAGATCCAATTATTATAAATACGATAAAGCCAATTATTATATTTTTACGGTACATCCAATATTGTAACGTCTCTTTATAAAAATTTAAAAAACCTAAAAAAAATTTATTGAAATTTGTTACTAATGAATTTGTTTTCTTTTTATTATCTAAGAATTTACTACCTAACATTGGGGATAATGTTAATGCTACAAAAGACGATACTACAATCGCAAAAGTAAGTGCGATCGCTGTTTCTTTAAACAAAGTTCCAGCGATACCTTCTATAAATATTAGAGGTAAAAATACTGCAACTAAAATTAAAGTCGTAGCTATAATAGCAAAAGTTATTTGCTTTGATCCTTTGAATGCAGCCACCAAAGGTGTTTCGCCTTGTTCAATTCTTCTATAAATAGCATCGGTCATAATTACGGAGTCGTCAGTAATAATACCAATTGCTAAAATGAAACTTAATAGAACAAAAATATTTATTGATAAATCAAATATATAAATTCCTAAAAAAGTTGCTATTAAACTTACAGGTAGAGCAATTGCAGGTACTATAACTGCTTTTAAGTTTCCTAAAAATAAATATATAATCACTACTACTAAAACGAATGCTATTAATAAGGTTTTATATACTTCGTTAATTGCAACACTTATGTATGTTGCTCTATTGAAAGCTACCTCTAATTTTAAACCATCTGGCAGATTAGGTTTTATTTGCTCAATTTTCCTCTTTATATCTTTTGATAGTTCCACAGTTGATGCTCCACTACGCGCATAAATTCCGATGCCAACTGAGTTATAATTTAATGCATTTTTACTTTGAGATCTGAAAAATGCTTTTTCGGATACCGGTCCAAACTCAATCTCAGCAACGTCAGATAACCTAATAACATTATTTTTTATTTTTTTTATTGGAAGTTGTTTAAGTTTATTTATGTCGTCATAAGATTTATCAATATTAAGAGTTAAGTCTTTATTATCTGCCTCAAGCGATCCTGCAGGTAATCTTACATTTTCTTTATTTAAAGCTAATTCTACTTCGTGTGTTGTTAGGTTAAAAGCGGCTAATCTGATTGGATCTATCCATACTCTAACGCTTAACTCTCTTAAGCCTCCTGTTCTTATTCTTCCAACATTTTTAACACTTGAGAATTGATCTATTAAATATCTCTCTACATAATCTCCCAACTCAAGGTCACTCCAAGTAGGGGAGGACAACGACAACCACATAGTTGTAGTAAAACCTGCTGCTTGTTTTAAAATTCTAGGTGGATCTGATTCAGAGGGTAGTCTTTCAATTACTCTAGCCACTCTTTCTCTAATATCATTTGCTGCATTATCTAAATCTATATTTGTATCAAATTCAATATTGATTTTACTTTTTCCATTTTCTGAAGATGAATCTATATTTTTAATTCCTTCAGCACCACCAATTACCTCCTCAAGAACCTGAGTAACTTCCTCATCTATAATTTGAGATGAAGCAGAAGCATATTCGACATTGACTTGAACTACAGGCGGTTGAAGACCTGAAGGAAGTTCTCTCACTGGCAATTTCCAAAAAACAAAGGAACCAAATAAAACTAAAATTAAAGACAAAACCCAAGAGAAAGCAGGACGTTTTATACTTAATTCTGTTAATATCATTATTTACTTAGAGGTTTAATTTTACTATTAGGTCTCACTTTTTTTAAACCCTCAGCAACAATTATATCGCCAGAATTTAATCCAGATATAACTTCAACATTCCCATCGTCTCTCAAACCTATTTTAATCTCCAATCTGCTAGCTATATTATCTTCTGAAACTTTGTATACATAAGCTTTATTTCCCTCTAGAATTATACTTGTATCAGGAATACTTAAAGAATTTCTTTTATTAAAACCAAGAGTTACCTCTAATAAAGATCCAGGTATTAGCTCGTAATTAGGGTTATCAATTTTTACTCGAGTGAGCACACTCCTTGTTTCTGCATTAACTCTACTAGCTACACCTTCAACTTCCCCAATGAAAATTTTATCTTTGATACCAGAAAATTTAGCTTTCACTTTTAAACCCTTTTTTAAAACTGTTGCAAAGTTCTCAGGTATCTTTAAATCTGCATAAATTTCTGAACTATCATCTAAAGTTAAAATAATAGAATTTTCAGATCCAAGCACATCTTCAGTAATTCCTCTAAAACCTAGTACACCGTCGAATGGAGCAATAATATTTCTGTCCTTCAATTTTACTATTATATCTCCTTTTTCGACAAAATCTTTAAGATCTAAATCTGATAAAAGATTTTTTCTTTCAACTCTAAAAGTTTGGGTTTTTTTGGCAATCGCTGTTCCAAAACTTTCAATATTATCCGAAAACTCATTTTTAATAACCTCAGAGATGATTATAGATGGGGGAGGTCTTTTGCTAAATTTTTTTTTAAAATGATTACCTACTAAAGTTCTTCCAACAATTACTATAGTAATTATTAAAAAAAAAATTGTTATTATTAATGTAATTTTAGTTGTTTTTTTCATTTATAAATTCTTCCATATTCAGCCCACGAACCGTCGTAAATTGTTGGCTTATAATTATTATTTATTAGAGAATATGCAAGCGCTAAAACACATGAAGTAACACCTGAACCACAAGAAAAAACTATATTATCTTTATCACTACCTTTTATAATTCCATCAAATATTACTTTTAGCTGTTCCAAACTTTTAAAAGTTTTATCCTTATTAATAACTTCTTTAAAAGGTAGGCATATAGAATTTTTTATGGACCCCGCTCTAAGACCCTCCCTAGGTTCTGCAATCCTACCCTCAAAGCGATCTATACTTCTCGCATCGACTAACTTAAATTTTTTTTCTTCTATATTATCATTTATCTCATCTAAATTTTTTACCATTTCTTTATTTTCAATTGCACTATATTTTGTTTTAACTAAATCTGTTTTTATATTCGTTGTTACAAGTTTTTCTTTGTTCCACTTTTCTAGGCCACCATTCAATATATAAACTAACTCTTTGTTATGCCCAAAATATAAAAATGAATACCATAACCTACATGAACTAATTAAATCAGAATTATCATATATTATTATTTTATCATCGTTAGAGATACCTAATGAAGAAACTATCGCTTCCCATTCCTTTTTACTCGGAAGCATATGAGGTAAATCTGAATTTTGATCAGAATTTTTATCAATATCAAAATATATAGCATTCGGTATATGCTCTGAATTATATTCTTCTAGACTATTTCTTTTTTCATTTGGTAAATGCCAACTACAGTCTATAATTTTGACATTCTCTCTATTATTGAATAACCACTTTGTTGAAACCAAAGACATTAGATTTATCTTTCTAAATACTTTTGGTGATATTCCTCAGCTTTACAATAATTTTTATTTTTGGAAATATTTGTTACTATTTTTCCGTTATATTTAGCGTTGGTCCTGTCTAAAACTTTTTGAGCAATTTCTTTCTGATTTTCATCAGTATAAAAAATTTCACTTCGATATTGAGTTCCAATGTCATATCCTTGTTGATTTAAAGTTGTTGGATCATGTATTTCAAAAAAAAAGTCTAAGATTTGTTCGTAGGTAATTACCTTATCATCAAACTCTATCTTAACAACCTCAGCATGATTTGTTTTGCCTGTGCATACTTCTTTATACGATGTTTTAGAATTGTCTCCACCACAGTATCCAACTTCGGTTTTTAAAACACCATTAAGTTTACTAAACTTAATTTCAGGACTCCAAAAACAACCTGCTGCTAATATTGCTATTTCCATTGATATAAAACCTTAATTACCTTAAATTAGTTATATGTTGTCTAAAAATCAATTAGGCTTTTTGTACATGTTTTTATCAGTTTGTGCATTTTCTTTAATGGATTTGGTCGTTAAATGGTCAAATGGGTATCCTTTAGGACAAGTTTTATTTTTTAGAGGTTTTGTTGGAGCATTAATATATTTCTTGATTATACCAAGAGAAAGAATATCAAATTTTTATTATACAAAAAGACCAGGATTACACTTTTTGAGATGTTTTTTTGGTTTAATAGCTTTACTTTCAATTTTTACAGCTTTAAGAAATTTACCTTTAGCTACAGTTGTGAGTATTTCATTTGCCGCCCCCATATTTACAACTATTTTTTCAATTTTTTTTTTAAGCGAAAAAGTTGGAATTTACAGATGGTTGGCAGTTTTAATTGGATTTTTAGGAATAATTATAATAGCCGAACCTGGTTTAAAAGATCTAAATATATATTATGTCTACCCAATTATATTCTGCCTAGGAATGGCTTATGTAGCTATTTCAATTAGACAATTATCTAAAACAGAGCCTGTGTGGTTAATTTCACTATATTTTTCAATTGCTATAACAATCATAAGTTTGACCACAATTCCAAGCGGGTGGATTATGCCAAGCTTAATGGATTTAATTATTTTATCTCTATTAGGTATTTTTGGAGGAGTAGCAAACTTGTGGTTAAGTCAATCATATAAATTTTCTGAAGTATCTTTGGTAACACCATTAAAATATTTAGCTTTAGTATTTGCTATTATATTTGGGTATTTTATTTGGGACGAGATACCTACATTAAAGACTATTTCGGGAGCATTTTTGGTAATATTATCATCTGTAATTATATTTAGAAGAGAGATTCAATTAAATAAACAGGTTTCGGTTCCACGACATGACTAATACTCCAATTTATTGGAATAAAGCAAAAAATCATTTGTCAAAAAAAGATAAAGTGATGAAAATTTTAATTAAGAGATATAATGATACCACTCTCAGTACTCGTAAAGATATTTTTTATTCTTTATGCAAAAGTATAATTGGGCAACAAATTAGTGTTGCAGCCGCGGACTCGGTTTTTAAAAAATTTAGCAATTCTTGTAAAGGTAAAATTACACCTAAAAGTGTTAGAAAACTTGGATTGATTAAATTAAAAAAATGTGGATTAAGTAGACAAAAAGCTAAAGGCATTAAAGAATTATCAGAAAAATTTATTAGTAAATCATTTAATCCTAAATTAATAAAAAAAATGGATGATGAAGAAGCTATTCAGTATTTATCAACACTTAGACAAATCGGAAGATGGTCAGCTGAAATGATTTTATTATTCACATTTAATAGATCAAACATCTGGCCTGTGCAAGATATAGGTTTATTAAGAGCAATTTCAAATAATTATAAAAAAAAATACTTACCACCTCAAAGATTTGTTAGTCATCTAAAAAGTAAATTTACTCCGTATTGTTCAGTAGCAACATGGTATTTGTGGAGGTCTATAGACGATGAGCCTATACAATACTAAGGTCCCTCTACAATTTGAAGATCTCTAACAACTGTTCCTTTTAAAAAAGAGTGTGCTTTCTGATACTCCTTTGAATAATAATAATTCTTAGCTGCTTCGAAAGAGGGAAATTCTATAACAACTGTTCTTGGTGAATCTTTACCCTCAATTGTTAATTTTTTTCCACCCCTAACAATTATTTTGCCCTTGAATTTTTCGATAGCTGGAATTGCACTTTCAGCATATTTTTTTAGTAATTTTTCGTTTCCTATACTTTGGTATACACAAACTACGTAGCCTTTCATTTAATCAATCCAATCTTTAAAAATTTCTATATTATTCTGAATATATGTAGGCAATTTATTTATTGCAAATTTTTCTAATTTTTTTCCTGTTCCAACTTTATTGACTGTTTTATCAACAGATAAGTCGTATATAGCTTGTTTATTTTTAATTATATCCTCAATTTCTTTTACACTTAGGGATGCCAAATCGAATTCCCTGTGATGAAGGTATGACCTTAGTTTATGTTCAATCTCTTTTGCTGATTTAATATTAGAAAAATGCCATCCTCCATCTTGTATTAATTTTACACTGGAATATTTTGTATTTGAAAAAAAAATATCAATTCTAAAAAAAGGGTATCTTCTATCTTTAATATTTCTAAGCCATTGAGGTGATTTTAAATTTTTGAACTTGCATACTTTAGTGCCCGTCCATTTAAAATTTGGAATAGTCAAATTAAATTTGTAATAAAACATATCTTGTTTAAATAAAATAATTTTTTCTTTTATACTTTTAAAGTCTATTTGGTCTAATTTTGGTATTTCATCAACATCTGAAATCATTATTACATCATCTTGATCTGCATTGGATAATCCCTTGTAAATAAAATTCCTTTGGCCATTTTCCCTAAACTGTGCATTATTAATATACTTAATACTTTTTATAGTTTCATTGTCATTGGTTTTCACTTCTTGTATTTGTTCTGGTTCAATATCAAAAATAATATAAATAATTTTATGTTCAAATTTTTTGAATTTTTGTTTGTCAAATTTTAAAGCCCTTTTTTCACCTTTATGATTAAAGGTAGATTCTACTATTACAAAATAGTCAACGAAGTCATTGAGAACATTTAATCTTAAATCGAGAATTATCTCCTCGTCAAAATACATAAAACAATCAAAAATTTTCATAAATATATTTAAATACTTTAAATACTATATTAAAATCTTTTATGGAAAAAAAATTAATAATATCTTTTGACGAATATCTGGATACCGTTGAAAAATTATCAATAGAAATCAACAAAAAATACGAACCTACAGTTTTAGTTGGTATTATGAGAGGAGCTGCACCAATAATCGATATCTTATCAAGAATTTTTAAATTGCCTACAGCATATGTTGTTATTCAGAGTTATTCTGGAGCAGGAGTAGAAAATCACCAGGGTGAATTAATTTTTTCAAGAGATATAAGTTCAATTGCAAATGAAAAAGATTTCAAGAAAATTCTTCTTGTTGATGATCTATCTGATACAGGATTAACATTAAATAAAAGTATTGAATGGCTAAAAAGTTATGATCCTATAAAAAACTATATTAAGGAAATTAAAACTGCATGTTTATGGAAAAAAAAATCCTCAAAATTTATACCCGATTTTTGTCCAATTAAATTAAAAGATGACCCTTGGATTGTTCAACCCACTGAACATTACGAAGATATTAATATAAAAAAAATTATTGAGAAACAGAAAGGCTAGAAAAGGTATCTAGCCTTCCTATTAAATACTTAACCGACCACGAAACTGACTACGCTAAGTGCTGCAACTATCCATATTGCAGGACTTGTTTCATTAAATTTTCCGGTGAAAATTTTTATAAGTGCGTAAGACACAAATGCAAGTGCAATACCATTTGAGATAGAATATGTAAAAGGCATTGCTATCATTGCAAGCACTGCTGGAGCACTTTCAGCAATATCATCCCATTCAATATCTGTAATGTTTCTTACAAATAAAGTTGCAATATATATCAATGCTGCACCATCTATTTCTTTCGGTAAAGATGTTGCAAGAGGGCTGAAAAATAAACATGCAAGAAATAGAACACCAATTACCAATGATGTCATACCTGTTCTTCCACCTGCTTTTACTCCAGCAGCACTCTCAACGTAAGTTGTAACAGTTGAGGTACCTAACATTGATCCCGCAACTGTTGATACACTGTCCGATAACATTGCTTTTTCAATATCTTGTATTTTTCCATCCTTACCAATTTTGCCTGAAACATTAGCAACGCTAGTTAAAGTTCCTGCAGTATCGAAAAAATCAATAAAAAATAGAGTGAAAATAACAGTCACCATTGAAGCACTTAACGCAGCACCTAAGTCAAAAGTCATCAAGTGAGTCATAGGTGGTGGTGCGGATACTACACCATTAAACTTTCCAACTCCAGTTAGCCACGCAATAGCACTAAACGCAATGATACCAATTATAATATTACCTTTAATTTTAAACTTCTCCATAACTATCATTGAAATGAATGCACCAGCCCCCAATAATAACAATGGATTTGATAAATCTCCAAGCTGGACTAATGTAACAGGATTGTCTGCTGTTAATCCCATAATTTCAAAACCGATAATAGCTAAAAACAATCCAATTCCAGCACCAATACCTAGTTTTAAACTTTTAGGAATAGAATTTATTAGCCAAGCTCTTATAGGTGTAAGAGATATGATTAAAAACACAACACCTGCAACCAACACAGCACCAAGTGCCTCTGCAGGAGTGTATTCCATTCCAAGACATACACCATATGCTACAAAAGCATTTATACCCATACCAGGGGCCAAACCTACAGGCCAAGTTTTTGCATAAAATGCAGCAATAAAACAGGCTATAGCAGTAGCCAATGCAGTAGCCGTAAACACGCCACCGAAATCAAAACCTCCATCAGCCAGTATCACTGGGTTTAGAAACATTATATAAGCCATTGTTAAAAAAGTAGAAACACCAGCTACAACTTCTGTCCTAAAATCAGTTTTATATTTTTTATAATTAAAATAGTTTTCTAACATTGAACCTCCAAAAAAATTAAAATAAACGATTCTTTTTCAAAAATCTTATGTTTAATAAGGATATGTGTTATGAATGTTATTAAAGGAAGTTTTTTTTCAACTAAAAAGTTAATTTAAAGCATTAAAGTGTTTAAATTTTTGACACAATTAAATGTTTTAACCATGTATGAAATTTAAAATAATAATTATAGGGATAATATCAATAATTCTTCTAAACGGTTGCCAGACTATAAAAAATAAATCTGATGAGGTTGCAGAGAGAGAAAACGAAAAATTTGGCCAGTTTGTTGGAAAACAAGTTTCTGAAATAAAATCTGAATTAGGGGTTCCTACAGACGACTATATTGATGAGCTAGGTAATGAAACTTTAGTTTTTAAAACTAAAAAATATGGGATACCTTGTGAAAGAAAATTTACAATTAATACCAACGGGACAATAATTGGTTTTTCATCTAGCGGATGTATTTAATACTTGTGGGGAATAGTCCCCACAAGTAAGTTTAATACTTATTTTATCTCAATAAGTTTTTTTTTCTTATGCTCGGGTACAATTCTTTCACAAGCAATTCTCAAAAGACCATCTTTTAATTCTGCCCCATTTACTTTTACATCATCTGCAATAGTAAATGATCTAGCAAATTGTCTTTGAGAAATACCTTTATGAATAATTTCACCATTTACATCTTTATTCTCAGATTTATCAACTTGTTTTGTTCTTACAGTTAACAAATTATCTTCGAATTCAACTTCAACATCATTTTTATTAAAACCAGCAAGAGCAACTTCTATTGAGTAGTTATCCTTTCCAGTTTTTCTGATATTGTATGGTGGATAGTTTGATTGCATGCTCAAACCGCCATTACCCAGCATATTTTCAAATTGATCAAACATATCGTCAAAACCAATTGAAAAAGGTCTTAGTGAGTTAAATATAGATAGATCCTTACTTGTCATGTTATCCTCCTTTGTTAGCAAGGTTATTTATGAAGTCCCATTAGGCAACTTCCATATTTATTTAGGAATTAATTTTAATTTTTCAATAGACTAAGTTTAAATTTTTTTTGATACTTTTAAAGCAAAAGCATAATCTAATGCTATTTCCTCTATAGCACCATCTCTTCCAGACTTTCCTCCATGTCCGGCATTCATCTCTGTTTTAAGTAGTAGTAAATTGTTGTCAGTTTTATATTCTCTAAGTTTTGCTGTGAATTTTAGAGGCTCATCAAAAAGCACTCTATTATCACTCAGGCTAGTTGTTATGAACATATGAGGATAATCCATTTTTTTAATATTGTTGTACGGAGCATAAGAATAAATATATTCAAAATGCTCTTTATTATCCTTAGCATTACCAAATTCATCAAATTCACCTACAGTTAATGGTAATGAATGATCTAAATTAGTTGTAAGTGAGTCTACAAATGGGACCGCAAGTATCATCGCTAAAAATAATTCTGGTTTTTGATTTACAGCTGCTCCCATAAGCAATCCACCTGCAGAGCCTCCAAATCCAATGATTTTTTTTTTAGAGGTATAGTTTTTGCTTATTAAGTATTCTGCAGAAGCTAAGTAATCTTCAAAGGTATTTTTTTTATTTAAAAGCTTTCCCTCTTTCCACCATTTCATTCCTTTTTCCATACCACCTCTTATATGTGCGGTAGCCCATATAATATCTCTATTTATTAAACTAAACTTAGTTGAAGAAAATGATGGTGACATTGAATTCCCATATGAACCATAACCATATAATAACAAATTTGCCGTGCCATCGATTTTAGTTTTTTTATGTCTGGTAAGAGTTATCGGTACTACTCTTCCATCGTGAGACTTACACTCTAATCGTTCTACTATATAATCTTCTGGTGTATGACCCGAGGGTATCTCTTGTTCTTTGACTAATTTTCTTTCTTTTGATTTAAGATTGTAAAGATAAGTCCTTGATTGAGTTTTAGGAGATGAATAACTTAAATATATATTATCAGTATTCCTATCTTTTTGTATTAAAGAAATACCTGGGTCTATGACAATTTCGTCTGTAAATGTAATTTCCTCCTCTTTCCCATTAAGTTCATTTTTTACGAATACTTTCGCAAGTGCGTTTGAAACTTCAGACCTTAAAGTCCAATTTTTAAGAAAAGTAAGTCCCCCAATTAAAACTTCCTCTTGTGCAGCTATATATGGTTTCCAATTTTGAGTTATTAAATCATCACAATAATCTATTTTAAAATCTTCAGCATTTTCATTTGTATGTAAATAGAAATTATTGTTCCACGAATTTGTAGAATAAATTATTCCTCTTTCTCTCTTTTTTATAATTTTAGGTTTAGGAATTTCCTCATTAACACCAAAGTAAAATTGTTCTGAGGTATTATGATCTGAAGTTGTAATTATAAAATACTTTTCATCAGAAGTTAAACCTATACCTACTGTGAACGCCTCACTTTGCTCTTCAAATATCAATATATCATTTGATATAGATGTACCTATTTTATGTCGGAATATTTTTCTAGGTCTATGAAATTTATCTAATTTAGAATAAAAAATATATTTGTCATCTAAACTAAATGTAATGTTTCCTGATGTATCTTCTATTTTTTCTGAGATAAGTTCATTTGTTTTTATATTTCTAAGATAAATTGAAAAATATTCAGATCCTTTAAGATCAAGAGAATATCCCAATATTTGATCATTGTAACTAACTTCTAAATCTCCAACACCAAAATATTCGGTATTTAATTTTTTTTTCTCTTTATCTCCATTCCAATATTCCTCAATTTCATTAGTTCCATTTTTTTTCCTTAGCTTGATAGAGTAATTTCCCTCCTCAGTAGTTTTAGTCCAATATTCATAGTTTGTATCCTTAAAGGGTATAGACTCGTCATTTAATTTGATTCTACCTTTTATTTCATCAAATAGTTCTTTTTGTATTTTTTTGGTATCTTTCAGATGATAATCTGTAAAAGCATTTTCTTCCTCTAAATACTTTTTGACCTCAGGATCAAGTTTTGAGCTATCTTTAAGCACATCTAAGATATTTGATTGGTGAACCCAACTATAATCATCTTGCCAATCTATGTTGTGACAAGTTTTAATTTCGGTTTTTTTTTTAAGTTGTGGTATTTTCATATAAAAAATCTATTATATGAATATTTTTATAATAACACTTGTTATTTTTGTCATAATTTACCTTCTCCTTAATTGGTTTGCGAAGAGTTCAACAAAAAAAGTTGCTAAAACAATTAGATCAGCTGTAATAGTTATATCAATTTTATTGGCTCTTCTTATGGCTTTTGCTGGAAGATATATTTTTTCATTGCCATTTTTAATGATGGTTTTGCCATTAATAAAAACAAAAGCAGGTTTAACATTACTACAACTACTAAGAATATGGGGTCTTTTAAGAGTTCTTAAAAATTACGGTAGGTTTAATTTTGGCAATATTAATCAAAATAACAACAGTCAGTCTATTTCATTAGAGGAGGCTTATAAGATCCTAAATTTAAACCCAAAAAAAAAATATTCTAAAGATGAAGTGTTGAAATCATACAAAAAAATAATGAAAAAAATTCATCCAGATGTAAGTCCAGAACTCTCAAGATTAGCATCAATTGTTAACGAGGCAAAAGAGACAGTAATCAAAAATATAGTTTAGCTTAAAAGTTCTATAAATTTTTTAAAAACTTTTTCAGGATTAATTTTATTTTTACCTAATGTATTGTGAGACACAGTTTTGTATCCGTCTGGTATTATTGGGTGCATGTTAGGACTATAATCTCCATAGACTAAAGGGGTATCTGCCATCATAACAATTGTAGGAATTTCAAGCGCTGCAGATAAATGGCTAAAACTCGAGTCATTACAAATTGAAATATCGCAATTTTTAATTATCGGCAAAATATCAACTATATTTAAATTATCTAATGGAATACATCTGTCCTTAAATTTAGAATTCATTATTTCTTTAAGAATAATTTGTTCGTCGATATCTTTTCCGGTAGCTAAAAAAAATTTTGCTGCATTAGTAGCACAAATTAATTCCATAAATTTAATTATTATATTTGGAGGAATTCTTTTTGTTGGACCAGATCCACCTATTCCAAGTAAAATATTTTTAGAATTATGATCAATATTATATTTTACCTTTGAGTTTGATATTGATTTATTATCAATATTAATTATTGGTTTACTTTCAACATTAATTCCAAGTTCTTTATTTAAAAATCTTTGGGCAGTAATAATGATGTGTTGTTTGTTTTTTTTAAAAAGTGGATATTGATAAATTTTTTTAATACCGGAAAGTTTTGAAATTAAATTGAACCTAAGTGAAGAATTAAAAATAAATACTTTATCAAATTTATAATTTCTTAGACTGAAAATTAAATCAATCGATCCTTTAAATCCATCGTGCTTACCTTTTTGTTTATCTCTTTCTAAAAAAATTATTTCTTTAATAAACTTATTATTTTTTAATATTTGATCTGCTTTAGTATTTTTTTTTAACAAACATGAGACTGGTACTCCAAATTTTTTTGATATAGCTTCAACAAAAGGTAAAAAAATTATCATATCCCCAATGCCAATTCGATTTTGAATAATCAATATTTTCATGTTTTTAATAAACTTTACTTAAATATTTTTTTATATAAATTTTATAAATGAACAAAATTCAAGGCATTTATGCGGCCTCATTATCAGTTTTTAATGAGGATTTATCGTTAAATTTAGATAAGACGTTAAAGCATGCTGATTTTTTAATAAATAATGGGTGTCATGGTGTAGTTTTATTAGGTAGCACTGGACAATCACAATTAGTCTCATTATCAGAAAAAATTAAGTTAATAAATTATTTACCAAAAAGCCGAAATCACAAAAAGTTCATAATTGGAACAGGTGTAAATTCATTAGGCGACACAATAAACTTAATAAATATTTCAATGTCACTTAATTTTAATTATTTTTTAATTATGCCCCCTGCATATTATAAATATTCTGACAAGGATGTTATTAAATATTTCACTAAAATTATAGAGAATACAAAAGACTGTAAAATTATTCTTTACAATTATGAAAAACTTAGTGGATACAAATTTAGTTTAGATTGCATAAAAGACCTTAAAAAAAATTTTCCACATCAAATTATAGGGATAAAAGATAGTACTTACAATATTTACAAAGACTATAAAGATAATAATTTGTCTATATTTTTAGGCTCAGAAGAAAAATTACATGAAGGCTTAAAAATTGGATGTCATGGTATAATAAGCGCAACTTGCAATGTAACATCAATACTTGCTAGAAAAGTATATGACGATTTCAAAAATAATATTGATCAGTCTCAAGATGAAAAACTCTGTAATGTCAGAAAAGTATTTGAAAAATTTAATTTAATCTCAAGTTTACATTCATATATGTCTATATATGATCCTATTTTTAAAAATGTTCTACCTGTAATAGATTTATTATCAAAAAGTGAAGAAAAAAAATTATTTGAAGATTTAGAAAATTTGGATTTTAATATAAAATATTAAAATTTATGAGAGGATTAACCAAATTTTGTGAAGGACTCTTTAAAGATGATGGATTTATATTAGTTGATGCGAATAAAAAAGAATATGTAATTGGTAAGCCTATCAAAAATCCACCAATTAAACTAAAATTGTTAAACAAGAAACTTCATTATCAATTACTTTTGTTACCGGACTTGTATCTTGGCGAAGCTTATGCAGATGGATCTGCTGTCATAGAAAATGGATCATTAACAGATTTTTTAGAAATTGCTATGAAAAATATAGGCAGAGGTCCGACTAGTAAATACGCGACCATTATAAAAAATATTTTAGGTGCTTACGAATATATTACAAATTTTAATTTTGCAAAAAAGTCTAAATCTAATGTTGCTCATCACTATGATATTTCAGAAAAATTGTATGATTTATTTTTGGACAAGAATAGACAGTATTCTTGCGCATATTTTAAAAATGATAATGAAACACTAGAGGATGCTCAGAAAAACAAAATGAACCATATAATAAAAAAACTAAACTTAAAAAAAAATCAGAGAGTATTAGATATAGGATCAGGCTGGGGCACTTTGGCTCTCGAAATAGCAAAACAAAGTGAGTGTGAAGTACTTGGTATTACTTTGTCTGAAAATCAATTAGAATACAGCCAAAAAAAAGCTAGAGAACTAAATCTAGAAAATCAAGTTAGATTCCAATTGATTGATTATAGGCAATTAAATGAAAAATTTGATCGGGTAGTAAGCGTAGGTATGCTGGAGCATGTAGGTAAAAAATTTTATAATAGATATTTTAAATCTGTTTCCGAATTTTTAAATGAGGATGGAGTAGCTTTAATTCATACAATAGGATCTGTAATGACACCAAGAGATCCTCATCCATGGATATCGAAATATATATTTCCGGGTGGATATACACCTAGTTTAAGTGAGTTGGCAAGACCTATAGAAAATTCTAATTTGGTTATTGCTGATATGGAAGTATTAAGAATGCATTACTCACATACTTTAAGAAATTGGAAGGAAAGATTTTTAGGCAAGAAAGAGGAAATCTTAGAAATGTTTGATGAGAAGTTTTTTAGAATGTGGGAATTTTATCTAGCAGGATGTGAAATGGCATTCAAATGGGGAGAT
>CACFYR010000010.1 GCA_902570505.1 uncultured Pelagibacteraceae bacterium
GTGGAGGATGGAAAAAACTCGAAAGTAGAAAAATAAAAAAAAAACTTTTTAATAATGAAATTAAAAAGAATTTAGGAATTACAAAAGTAATTAATTATTATGGAATGATTGAACAAACTGGATCAATTTTTATGGAATGTGAGTATGGTTACTTTCATAGTTCTATTTTTTCAGATATTTTTATAAGAAATACAAATTTAGATTTAGAAAAAAGATTTAAACAGCCAGGAATTATTCAAGTTATGTCTCTCTTACCTGTAAGTTACCCAGGACATAATATAATTACTGAAGATATAGGTGTCATAATGGGAGAGGATAATTGTAAGTGTGGCAGAATGGGTAAATTTTTTAGAGTTTTAAGTAGAATTAAAAATTCAGATAATAGAGGATGTGCTAATGTCTAAAAAACATTTTAAAATTATTTTAGGAAACTGGTTAAATGGAGAAGACGGTTTAAGCGAACCATTTAATAAAAAAAAAATTAATTTTTTAGACAAAATTTCAAAAGAAATTTTAATTGATGAAAAATTGAATATCTACCCAGATTTAAAAGATTTTGGATTTTGGTGTAGAAAAAAAAATATAGAAAGATATCAAAAAAAATTAAATAATAATAAAAATTTGATTGGTAGGGGTATCGCTTTACATATTCCACCATCTAATGTTCCAATGAATCTAGCTTTTACTATGGCTGTTGGTATAATTTCAGGATGTGAAAATTTTATAAGGATTCCAGAGAAAGATTTTCCACAAATTAATTCACTTTTAAAGATTTTGAAAAAAGTAATTTCTTACCAAAATTTCAAAGAATTAAAAAAGAGTTTATGTTTTATTAAATACATAAAATCAGATTTAAAATCGTCAATGCTATCAAAAATTTCTGATGTAAGATTAATTTGGGGAGGGGACTCTACAGTAAGAAAATTTAAAGAGTATGATACCAAAACAAAAAATGTTGATTTGTATTTTCCAAATAAGATTTCAGGTTCTTTGATTAATATTGATGAGTTAAAGAAACTTAAAAGTCATGAATTTACGAATTTAGTACACAGATTCTATATTGATGCTTATTTAATGGACCAAAAAGGCTGCTCATCTCCAAAGATAATATTTTGGTATGGAGAGAATATGGATATAAAAAAAAATTTTTATGCAAAATTAAGGACTTTAATTAACAATAAGTATCAATTAGATTTTTCGAGAACAAATGATAAATTATATCTTTTAAATGAACTTGCAATCAAAAATACTTCAAAAATAAAAACAAAAATTAAAAATATTGACCTAGTCACAATTGATTTAAAAAAACCACCAAATTATAATTTATATGATAATTTGGCGTACGGAGTATTTTTTTCAGTCGATATAAAAAACTTGAATAGTATCAAGAATTATATAAGTGAAAATTTTCAAACATTAACGTATTTTGGATTTAATAAAGAAACATTAACTAATTTAATAGTAAAAAAAAGATTTAAAGGTATAGATAGAATTGTTCCTATAGGAAGTGCCTTTGAAATGAACTTAGTATGGGATGGATACGATTTAATTAAAACAATGACAAGATCTATTTCTTAGTATGCTAAAATTTAAAAAAATATATCTAAAACCTTTTAATACAAAAAAAAATTGCTATTATTAATACTGTATGGATAAAGTGAATAATTTCAGAATAAATAATTCAAATAAATCATTTTTCAAAAAAGAGGGATATTTAGTTTTAAAAAACTTTTTTGATCCAAAAATGATCTCAGACCTTAATAATGTTTTATTTGAAAATTTTAAATTTTTTGAAAAAAAAGATATAAAAAAAAAAAATTTCGATAAACACCTGATTGAACTTAGAAAAAATAATAAAGAAAAATTTGGTTCCTTTTTTGATAGTTTGCAAACTATTGGGGTTGGTTATTCAATACTTATTGATAAAAAAATTTTAAATTTTGTGTCAAAACTACTAAATACAAAACTTAACTGTTTAACATTTACTGATATGTCAATACGACTTGACCCACCTTTTGACGAGCGAAATTCACTTGGATGGCATCAGGACTCATCATATTTTAGACAAAACTCAAGTGGAAAAAATGGAGTTGTTATTTGGATACCTTTACATGATTTGGGTAGAAATCTAGGTCCTTTGGAATTATTAAAAAATTCAAATAGACTTGGTCCTCTTAATGTTAAAAAAAAAAAATCAAAGTCAAAACTATATTCAGCAAAGAGAAATATTGATCCAAAATATTTAAAAAAATACAAAGTAATAATTAGTAAAGAATTAAAAAAAGGCGATGCTCTTCTTACAGATTTAGATTTAGTTCACAGGAGTGGAAAAAATAGCTCTAATAAATTTAGAATGTCTCTTATAGGACGTTATCATAAACTATTATCAAAGGATTTTAATAGCGGTCTTAATAAATATATCTACACAGACAAAAAGCTTAACGAAGAAGTCCATGGTAAATAAAAATTATTATAATGAAATGACTAAGCTAATTTATCAGGATTTAGCTTGGGGCCCCATATATAAGAAAAATGACGGTGCGTATATTAAAGATACAGATAATAAATCTGAAATATATATCAAACAATCATTAAAAATAATGAAAATTCCATTAAGTAGTCTTAAAAATAAGAAAGTTTTTAATATAGGTACTGGACGTGAAAGTAGATTTTTTGCAAAACATGGTTCTGAGGTAACTCATTTAGATATTGGTAAAGAAACAGTAAAAGAACTAAAAGCTTGGGCAAAAAAAAACAATAAAAAAGTTCATTCATTTTCCTCAGATATAAAAAATGCAGAAATTGGTTTGAATAAATATGATATAATTTTTTTATCAGGAATATATCAGCATATAGAAAAACCTGCTTTTGCTTTAGTAAAGTTTATAAATGCCTTAAAAAAAAATGGGAAAATGTATATGGGATTTTATAGGAGTGGGGAATTTAAATATTTCATAGTCGATGCAATAAGATATTTGATGAGTTTAAAACAAATATCTGAAATCAGAAATATGAATGCAATTTTATTTACTCTTGGAGAAGTAAATCATTACCAATCATCAAGAGTAATGGATGATTTTTTTGTTCCAAGAAAACATAACTTTCATCCAAATGATATTATAAATGATATTAAATTATTAGGTGCAAAAGTGTTCTATTTTGATAATGATTTCAGACAGTATAATCACTCTGGTAGTGATTATTTTTCAATTGGTGGAGACAGAATTTATATTACCAAAAAAAATGATAAAATTATTAAATTAGCAAAAATTAAAAAAAAACTTCGAACCATAAAAGGAAAAAATCAAATATTCGATATAAGCTATAAAGAAAAAATAATTAATGAAAATATACGATTGCTTAAAAAAATTAAGAAAAAATTTTTAAAGAAACAAATTAATACAGCTGATATTAGTGCTTTGTGTATAGGACTTTATCAATTTACAAGGCCAATGATTTTTGAACAATCTGAATATTTTCAACAAACAAAAAAGTTAGGCAGACACAAAACTATTAATAAATTTTTAATAAATTTTTTAAATCATTTCGATCAAAAAAAATTTAATGTTGTAAAAATTAACAAAAAAATTTTATCTTTAAGACTGAAGTAGCTTAATACTATCTACTAGATTTCTTAACAATTTTAAATCTTCTTGATCCATACTACATACATGAGCCATTTCTGTTGAAACGTTCAATGATTTATTATTTGAAAAATGTTTTTCTATAATCTTTGCACCTCTTGAAGCTGCAAATATTGATGTTCCTATTCCAATAGTGTGATCACTAAAACCTGAAAAAAAAGAGTTTTCAAAATTAGGCATTTTAATTTCTTTAAGATTTGTAGGATATTTTGATACACAATATAGATACTCTAAATTTTTACCTTCAAAAGGAATACCTTTTTTCTCATAATCGTACATTCCTAATGAAATTATAACTTTTTTATTTAACGAAATTATTTTTTCACAAAGCTCTTTATCCTCAACGGTTCTACTTGCTATTTTATATGTTTTGAAATCAAGCTCTTCACACCAATCTACTCTATTTAAATTGAAAATTGATGCTGAAAGTTCAATATCTATATTTTTACAATAATCGTTAATTTCAGCTAATTCATCTTTCGAGATTTCTAAATATTTTCTTTCATCATTATTAAAAAGTTTTTTACCATCATATAATTGAACTTTAACAATATCAGCGCCAGATATTTTGCACTGTAAAATCATTCTCTTTATCTCATTAATAGATCCCCTATGTTGAGGATGAATTTCAGCAATAATTTTTATAGTGTCAGTTTTTTTCATTTTATTTGTTAAGTATTTATTTTTTTCAAATCATTTTTTGTGTGAATATCTATAGCATCATTTATTGTGCATGAAAAATGTGTACTTAACATCTTATCAAAAACAGTCTTAAATTTCATCACTCTTATTGCACCATTTTGATTAAGATTTCTATCTAGTGACATAACTTCTTTTTTGTTTTTATTTATTATGTGGCTTATAGAAATATCTATATCACTAGGGTTTAAATTTGGGGAATTTGCTTGCAAGCTTACTACAATGTCAATTTTTTTCTTATAAGATAATTTTTTAATCGCATGACGAATTGCTTCAATTTTTGGCACATTGTCAGCAGATAGTTTTTCAGGACGTAAAATTGTTTTTGCATTATATTTTTTTGCAATTTTTAAAATTTTCTTACTTTCAGAGGATACAAACACATCATTAATAAATTTTGATTTTAAAGCAGATTTAATTGTCCAAGCTATCATAGGAAGTCCTTTAAAACTCAAAATATTTTTATTTTTTAGTCTTTTTGATCCCGCTCTAGCTGGGATTATAGCTACTATATTCATCTTATTTTTAATTTTCTTTGTTTTGTTAAAAATTTCATTTTGATAAATTTCTTGAATTTTGTTTTTATATTCTATTAAATAATCTTTAGTTTTTGTTTTATTAGAAGTGTGTAATCTATATCTATATAATGGTATTTCTAAGAAACCTAATTTATAATTAATTCCTACCCTAGCTCTTAATTCTTCCTCTTCTCTATGTCTAAAATTTTTATTATAGAAACCATATCTAGACAACTTTGATTTGTTGTATAGTATACCACACGCGATTGGTACATCCTTACACGACATTCTTTTAATTATCTTTTCTTCTTTATTTATATAAGCATAATCACAGGCAACACCAAATTTATTTGGGTTTGTTCGTAAATAAAAAGTTAAAAAAGACAAAAAATGTCTAGAAACATAATCATCAGAATCTATTCGAACAATATATTTCCCTTTGCATTTTCTAAATCCAATGTTTGCTGATTCTGCGACTCCAACATTGTTTTTATTTTTTATGATTTTAAAGTTGTGAAAATTTTTGAATTCGTTCGCTATTTTAATTGAATTATCTTTTGAATTATCATCTACAAGAATGACTTCATAAGGTTCAGTAAATATTTGATTTAAACAACTCCTTATACATCTACCTA
Source organism: uncultured Pelagibacteraceae bacterium (assembly GCA_902570505.1). Classification (GTDB taxonomy): domain Bacteria; phylum Pseudomonadota; class Alphaproteobacteria; order Pelagibacterales; family Pelagibacteraceae; genus Pelagibacter. Next base: position 5,497 of record CACFYR010000010.1, read on the forward strand.
GATATTTACCATAATTATAGTTTGTGATTACTATTGAAGCTATCATTTTAATTCTTTAAATTTATTTATATATTTTTTTTGTTTTGTACATAAAAAATATAATTCAGGTGATTTATATATTTTTTGAATTATATTAGTGAGATCTATAACATGTATTTTTTTTTTATTAAGATATTTTAAAAAACCATCTGTTAATGAAAATAAATGTTGCTTACTTAAATTTTCATTTTTATGGCAATAAACTATTACATATTTACTATTTTTAAGGGCAAAATCAAAAATCTTACTCGGTTGGAAGGTATGATCAAGAGTATGGAATATACCAAAAACATCTAGTTTCAAATTGTTTTGATTAAATTCCTTTATCTTTAAGTCAAGTAATTCTGAAGAAAAAGATCTACTATTTATTGACTTATAATTATCATTTTGACCCCAAGCTAATGAAGAATTATCTACAAAAAGAAATTTATTAATTCTTTTCTTTTTTATATTTGTTTTTTTTAAAAAGTTAATTTTCTTGAGAAAATATCTTGATCTATCAAATGATGTTTTCTGTTTTCTTTTTGATTCTCCTGCAACTTGCCTTGAAGTAAGATAACTTATTGTATTTTTAAAAATATCTTTATAAAAATTTTTATTATTTTTGTATTCATTTTTAAAAAAATTCAAAAAAAGTCCCATAAATGGAGCATTGTACTCAGCATAATTTTTAATTTTAATTTTTTTTGAAATTAAATTAAAAAGCAAACCATGATCTGGTAACTCCTCTTTTTTAAAAAAATTGATCACATTCGACCAAGATCTATTATGTTGACCATATATATTAGAATAAATTTTTCTTGAAATATCCTTTGTAAACCAAGGATTATTTTGAAGTATATGACATTTTTGACATTCATATACTTTCATCTTTTTTAATTGATAATCTGAAATTTTAAGATCTGACTTAATTGCTTTTACGTAAAAGTTTTCTTTAAACAATTGTTTTTTTTCTATCCAACTAGATGAATTACAAAAAACACATTTATTGTACTTTTGAAAAATATTATCCATGACTCAAATTTCTATTATTTTCTTTTTCAATAAAACTTTAAAAATTTTATCTATTAGATTTCTTTTTAATTTTATTTTTTTTGCTATTTCTTCCAACGAATGTTTGCCATCACACCATGATATAAAATTCATTATATTTCTAGTTTCTATTTCTGAAGGTAAAATCCAATTAGATCTATTATTTATTGAGGGATAAAGCTTATATTTTGTCATGAAGGGTTCACACTTATGTTTTGATTTTGGAAAATAAGATTTTTCAAAATCTTGAATTATTTTTTTGTAAACTTCGTAACAGTCTTCAAGTCCTTTTTTTGTAACAACTTTTCCAATTGTATCTAAAGATGTATGATATTCTTTGTAAGATCCATACTTGGATCTCATTATTGAACATATAGGTAAGTTTACACCTGGTGAACAATACTGTCTTTCATCACTAGCTCTATCAAGCCATGAATAATAAATTTTTTTCTTTTTAATATTTTTAAAAATTCTTAATGCAAATCTATCGCTAGTTGTATTTCCTTCTCTACTCGGTAAAAAGGAAAAAGATCTTTCGTCACCAACGCATGTGAGGATATATCCAGCTAATAAATTTTTTTTTAAATTTGTTAAGTTTTTATTAATATAAGCTATCGATCCAATAGTTTCAGAATTAAAAACTATTCTGTAACTGTATCTTCTTTTTTTATTTTGTAAAAACTTTGAGAGAAAAATAGCTAGTGTTGGTCCTGAGAGTTCATTGTTAGCCATTGAAGGATGGCAAATATAGGTTGAAAAAAAAATTTCTTTTTTTAATTTTCCTTTAATAAAAATTTCTCCATAGTGCATTTTACCTGGTTCAAATTTTGAATTTATAAAAACTTTATAAATTCCTTTTTTAAGTTTTTCTCTTTCTGAATGTTTAAGGCAAAATCCCCAATCTTTTTTATAATAAGATGTAATATATGGTATTGCGTTAGGTGAATGTTTCAGACTAAATAAATTTTTTTGTAAATCTTTCAGAGATAAACTTTTTTTTATTTTTCTACTGTAGCCCATTACATGTAAATTATTTGCTTTGAGGTCACATATTTTTTTATTATTAGGTGTTAAAATATACGAATCTTTTATTTTCCACTCATTTGGAATTTTCCAATCAAATATCTTCTCTCCACTTTTAAAATATTTAATCTTAAGATTATTATTGTATTCTTTTAAAATTTTTAAAGTTTGAAGATTACCCTTTCCCATTAATGATCTGTTTAAAGGTAGCAATTTTTTTATTAAATTAAGCATTAAAAGATTAATATAATTGTTTTATATCAAATTAAATTATAATTGAAAATTAACATAAGAAATATTTGATACTAAATCTTTTTTTTGACAAGTTTATATAATATATCTCTGAAATAACAATAAAAGTTTTTCTTTAGATAAATAAGTAGCCATAATGAAAAAAGAAGTAAAAAAATTTTTAAAACATAATAAACCTAAAGTAAATTTCTTAAATTCAAAAAAAAAAATATTAATAGCCGATAGGGCCTTAGCAGAACCTATAATACTTCATTCTTTAGCAGCTTACATTCTAAACAAATATCTCAAATACGATATAGAAGTAATATCTCACTTAAGTAATAAAAATGAGTTAATTAGTATCTATAAATCTTTCAATATAAAAAAAATTTATTCATTACAGATCAAAAAAAATTTAATAAAATTTACCTTAATAATTAAAACAATAGTATATTTTTTAAAAACAATTATTAAAATTAAATTTTTAGGAGAAATATGGTTTGTAAAAAAATTTAAAATTAACAATATCTACATGGGCGATCTTGTTTACGATCACTATATTAGACATGATTTGAGTTTTTTAAATAAATCTTTTTTTGACAAAAAATTTTTAAAACTTTTATTTATTGGAATTTATAATTTTTATTTTATTGAAAAACTTTTTCAAAAAAATTCATATTATGCTGTAATTTCTGCAACCAACACATATATTTCAACTTCATCAATTGCTATGCGTATTGCTTTAAAAAGAAATATAAAAGTAATAAATATTATAAGTAATAATTTAAGAATATTTAATAAATATGAGGAGGCATTAAGATCAGAATTATATGTAAGTAAAAAAATTTTAAAAAAAATATCTCAAGATAAAAATTGGAAAAAAAAATTTATTATATATTTTAACAATAGATTGAAGGGAAAAATTCTATTTCCAACTGCAAAAGATGCATATTTGAATAAAAAAAATTATAATAAGAGAAAATTATTTAATATTTTCGTTAAGAATAATACCAAAATAAAAAGATTAGGTTTTTTTGCACCTCATTCATTCTCAGATACAAATCATGGATCAGGTAAAATGATATTTAAAAGTTATTTTGAACATTTTAAAATGACTTTGAAAATTATTGATAAAGATAAAAAAACTTTATGGCTTGTAAAACCGCACCCAAGTAGACATTTTTTTAATGAACAGGGAATAGTTGAAAATGAAATTAAAAAATTACAATCTACAAATGTTTTTTTATGTCCAGGAAATATTACTCCAAAATCCGCAATCTCGGTATCAGATGTATTTGTATCCGGTAGAGGATCGATTGGTTTAGAAGCTGCTTGTTTTGGAAAAAAAACAATTTTAGCTGGGGAATGTTTTTATTCACACTTAGGCTTTACTTACAATCCAAAAAATGTTGATCATTATGCTAAGTTAATAATGAGTAATCTAGAGAATAAGCTTAATAATAAAAAAATTAATTTAGCAAAAATGGCTTTTTATTCACAAGCATTTAAAAATTCGACTATTAATTCAAAAATATTTCCGATAACTAACTATATAAAAATTAATTTGAAAAATAATAATATTTATCAAAAAAAAATAAAAGTAAAAAATTATTTATATGAATTAAATAAAAGAATTTCTAAAAATAATTCATTAATTAAAGATAAATTATTTAAAAATTTTAAAGAAAAAATTCTTAGTGAGTTTAAAGTTAATTGTGAATAGTTATGTGTGGTTTTTTCTCAGTTTCTAATACAAAAAAAAAAATAACTTATTCAAAAGAAAAATTGGATAATGCTGCAAATCTTCTAAAACATAGAGGACCTGACAAAAAAAAAACTTTTCATCATCCAAATTTGTATTGCAAATTTTTTAGATTAAAAATATTAGATTTATCCGATCGAGCAATGCAACCCATGACAGATATAAATAAAAATTATGTTTTGATGTTTAATGGTGAAATTTACAATTTTAAAGAACTAAATAATTTATATTTATTAGATAAAAAGTTTAATTATAACTCAGATACTTCTACTTTATTTAATATGTTAATCAAATATCAAGAAAATGCTCTTAAATATCTCGATGGTATGTTTAGTTTTGTTTTTTTTGATTTAAAAAAAAAGAAAATAATATTTGCCAGAGATAGATTCGGTATCAAACCTATTTATTATCAAAAAAAAAATGATACCATTGTATTTTCATCTGAAATCAAACCACTAATAAGTTTTTTTAATAGCAATGAAATTGATATAAAAAGTACTTTAAATTTTTTTCTTAAAGGCTCAATGGACCATAATGATAAAACATTTTTTAAAAATATATCGTCCTTAGAAGCTGGAGAAGTTGGTATAGTTTACAAAAATAAAATTAAAAAAAGAAAATATTGGAACTTAATTAACAAAAATAAAATTAATAATGATGAAAATAAAACTTTAAAAGATTTAGAAAATCTATTCAAAAAATCTATAGATAAACACCTTGTATCAGATAGACAAATAGGATTATTTTTAAGTGGAGGAACAGATAGCACGGCACTTGCACACATTTTAACAAAAAAATTGTCTAGCAATTTTTCTACTTTTACTTATGGTTTTAAGAATGATAAAAAATTTTCAGAAATTGATAAAGCTAAAATTACGATAAACAATCTTAAAATCGATAATACTTACTTTGAGATTAGTGAAAATTATGTACAAGATAATATGGAAAAAATGGTATCGATTTTAGAAAGTCCTTTCACATCCATAAGATTATTTGGTGTCGAGGCAATTTATAATTTTTTAAAAAAAACTAATATTAAAGTAATTCTCGAAGGCGACGGTGGAGATGAATTATTTGGTGGATATGACTACAATTTTTTTCCCTATTTAAAAGGAAAATATAATAACAAAAATAGAATCAATAATCATATAGTTGATGATTTGTTTAACTTCACAAAGCTTAAAAAGAAATCTATTAAAGAACAATATCAATTATTTTTAAATTTAATAATTTCTAACTCTTATCAATATGGATCGACATCTGATGGCACGCCATTTGTCAATATAGATTTATTTAATAAAGATTTCTTAAATAGCCATATAGATGAGAGTTTCTTTAAAGATGAATTTAAAAAACAAACTAAACATATATCTGACTTGAAAAAGTCACAATATAGGGACATTTATTTTATTAAATTACCCAGAGCTTTAAAATATAAAGATAGAATTTCAATGAATTATGGCATAGAAGCAAGAATACCTTTTCTTGATCATCATTTTGCACAAAATAGTTTTAATTTAGACGATAAGTATAAAATTAAAAATTTTAATACCAGATATATTTTTAAAAAAATACTCAAAAAAATTACAAAAAATAAGATAAAATTCAATAAAACAAAAATTTCTATTGCTGATCCCCAAAGTCAATGGCTATCAAATGGTTTAAAAAATTATACTTTTGATAATTTAAATTCTTCGCATTTTAGAAATTTAGATATGTTTAACCATAAAAAAATTAAGATTGAATTTGAGAAATTTTGTGCGACAAAACAAAATAAGACTAGTTTTCAAATTTTTCAGATACTCACATATATTAATTTTTACAAGTATTTTAAAAAATATAACTAATGTTTAACAAAATTTTAGGAATATTAGATAATCATAATAAAAAAAATATTCTGATATTATTTTTATTATATTTTCCACTAAATTTTATAGAAGCTTTCAGTATAACTTCGATACCTGGGTTTGTCTTATTAATTAGCGAACCAGAAAAAATCCAAGAATTTTTACCTGAATATAATCTCTCAAACTTGTTAACCCAATTAAATCTAAATGAAAGAGTTACTTACGGAACAGTTTTAATTGTTTTAATTTTTTTCTTTAGAGCAATTATTATGATATTTGTAAATTGGTTTGATTATACAATAAGATATAAAATAAATGTACAAAACTCAAAAAAATTGTATTCCTCTTATATTAATAAGCCTTACTTGTTCCACGTTAATAATAGTTCGTCTACACTAATACAAAATATGAATGATTCTATAAGATCAACTGGAGTTATTTTTGCTTTTTTAAATATTGTTAAAGATTTTATACTTTTATTGTTTATAGTTTTTGCAATATATATCTCTAGTCCTTCAAATTTTTTAAATCTTATTATTTTTATATTAGTTCCAGTGATAATATTATTTTTTGTCTTAAAAAAATTTCTTAGAAACATGGGAATTGTGGCTAGAAAATATAGAGTCTTTTCTCATAATAGTATTTCCCAAGGTTTTTTAAATATCAAATTTATAAAAATAATGAATAATGAATTAGATGTAATTAACGATTTTACCAATAAACATAAAATTTCACAGAAACAAGAGTCAAAACTTTTTATTATAAATACTTTACCAAGAATTATTTTAGAGTTTTCATGTTTATTATTTATAGTTTTTTTTATAGCTTTAAATATTACTAGTGAATCTAGTTTTACAAATATTATTCCTATACTTACTTTAATAGTTATTGCTGCTGTTAGAATGATTCCATCCTTTACCCAAATTTCAACAAATTATAATAGGATAAAATTTGATCTTCATACTATAGAAAAAATTAATAAAGAAATTATTAATTGGATGAAAAATGAAAAAGATAATATTTCAAGTAACAACAATTTATTTAAATCATTTGAAAAAGATTTACATTTCAAAAACATTTCTTTTTCATATGAAAATAACAAGCACATTTTAAAAGACCTTAGTTTTAATATAAATAAAGGAGAAAAAGTTGCACTGTTTGGAAAATCTGGGTCAGGAAAAACCACTCTTTCAGATATTTTTCTCGGTCTTTTCCCTCCCTCACAAGGGTCAATTATTTGTGATGGCAAAGATATAAAAAAAGATATCAAAAGTTGGAGAAAACTTTTGACTTATGTTCCGCAAAATGTGGTATTATTTGACGATACAATAAAAAATAATATTTGTTTTAATTTTAATGAAACAAAGTTTAATGAAAAAAAATATTTAAACGCTTTAAAAATATCTGGACTAGATAAAATTATAGACGACTTTCCCGACAAAGATAATTCAAATGTGGGTTTTCTAGCTAGCAAAGTGTCGGGAGGACAAAAACAAAGAATTGGAATTGCTAGAGCGGTGTATAGAAATAAACCAATTATAGTTTTAGATGAAGCAACAAATTCTTTAGATAAAAAATCTGAAGATGAGATTCTGCAAAATCTTTTTAGTGATGATTGTACTATATTGTTTATTTCTCATGATAAAGAAAAAATTAAACTTTGCGATAAAGTAATTGATTTAAATGATATTCAAAAATAATTTAAAATTAAAAAAAAAAATAACTTTTTATTGTGAGGACATCCCAGAAAGACAGTTAGTAAGCCCATTATATAAAATTTTCAAAGAGAATAAATATGAGGTAAGAATCACTAATGATCTTAGTGAAAATTCTGAAATTGGCTATTATTGTTCACCGTCTACTCATATTAAAAAAATAAATTCAAAATTTTCTATTATATCTCTTGGTGGAATGGATCAGGGTAAACTTTTTTGGCCAAATTTTTGGTATAAAGAACCATGGGATAAGTTTGATTTAGGAGTCTTGCCTGGTAAAAACTGGAGAGAAATGTGGCAATCATCTACGTGGTTTAAATCTGCATTGCCAAAATATGGAATTATCACAGGTGGTTGGCCAAAAACACAAAGTATTAAGGAAAAATTTAAAAATAACAAAAATAGGCAGCATAAATTTAAAATTTTGTATGCTCCATGTTTTGAGAATGATGAGAAGGGTCATGATGTAATAAATTCGGTCAAAAATTTAGATGTGATTATAGAGATAAAACATTTACCCTGGAACGAGAGTTTTGAAAGAATAAAACATAAAGATATAAGGTCGAATATAGCTAAGATGTTAATTTTTACTCGGAATAATTTAAAAAATAATTTTAAAATTTATAATTCTAAAATAAATATTTTCGATATTTTCAACAAAATTGATTTATTAATAACTGATGAGTCAAGCTTGATTTATGAAGCACTATTATTTGACATACCTACATTGTCTTGTCATGACTGGTTAATGAGATCTAGCGGTAGATCCAAGGCCAGATATGTAACAAAAAATGAGGATATATGTAACTATACATCTAGATCAAATCTTCAAAATAAAATTAAAGAAATAATTTTGAATTATGACAAATATATAGGAAATATAAGAAACAAAAAAAATAATTATTTTTCTAATATTGATAATAGTGCAGTTTATATATTTAATATTTTAAATAATATGGTTGAAAAAAATGAATTAATAAATTTAGAAAAACCAAAATTTAAAATTTCTTACATAAGATCTTTTTTTCTAAACCTTAAAAAGAAATTAAATTTTTTTTTTCTACTTGCTCTGAAATAAATTTTTTAGTAATTTTTATTTAAAATTATGCATCAAAAAAACAATGAATATTCCAAAAAGAATAAAATGTTCAAAAAAATTGGATACTGTAAAATTAATCAAGTATTTAATAAAGATTTTATAAATAAAATTAAAAAAGATATTAATAAAATAAAAAAAAAAGGATCTTATAAAGATAAATTCAACAAACTAAGAAGAATTGAAAAAATTTATAACAAAACAAATAATCTTAAAAAGCTTAATAATACAATTAAAAAATTAATATTCAAAATTTTAAAAAAAAATTTAGAAATTTTTAAAGATAAATGTAATTTAAAACCCTCAGGAGGAGCTGGTTTTAAAGCACATTATGATGGAACATTTCATTTTTTAGATAAAAATTATAAAAAAAAGAAAGGGTGGTATGAGTACGCTAATTATTTTGTCAATGCTTTAGTAGCTATCGACTCTTGCAATGCCAAAAATGGAACAATAGAAATCGCTAAAATTCAAGATAAGAATTTTAAAAAGTTATTACTTGATACAAACCAAGATGGCTCTCCAGAATTATCGAAATCATTTGAAAAAAAACTAAAATTTGAAAAAATAAATCTTAGGCCTGGTGATGTTGTTTTCTTTTCTAACAAATGTCCTCACAGATCAAAGAAAAATAATTCAAATAAATCAAGGATGATATTATATTATACATATTCAAATTCCAATATTAATAGCTATAAAAGATATTTTAAAGATAAAGACGAAAGTTTAAACAAAAATAGTAAATCTCTAAGCGGTTAAGTCTAGATAATATTCTTAAGAATTTGGTATATATCTTTTTTAGAAATTTTAGTTGGATTGTTTTTTAGTCTTTGATTGTTAATATTTTTTAAAATAAGATTCAATTTTTTTGGGATTTTATTGTTAATTTTTGACAATTTATTTTCTAAAGCTAGGTCTTTTTTAATAGATAATATTTTTGATATAAAGCCTTCAATATTTTTTATTTTTAGTAGTCTAAATAGAATTTTATATCTTCTTTTTAAATTATAAGGTGCTGTTGAGTGCTTTATATTTTTGTAATTATGTTCAATTATTGAATCGAAAGTAAGTGACACGGCATGACCATGATTAATATTAAAATATGAGGTAAATGGATATGAAACTGCGTGTGGAGCGATCGTTTTTGAGATAGAAATTGCTTTGCCTGAATAATAAGAGGATAAAGACATTCTGTAACCACTTTCTAAAGATTTTGATTTAATAAATTTCTTATAATTTTTCATAAATAAAAGAATTGATTTTTTTGAATAATTTAAACTTTGTTTGGTTGATCTTTTTGAAAACATAGATTCAATTGACTGAGCAAAACTGTCAAAAGCAGAGGAACTTATGATATCTCTTCGTTGATTAAGAATAACTAATTCTGGCATTAATGCCATGTATTTTGGTTTTATTAACTCTCCTTCAATACTATATTTAATATTATCAACATATATCACCGCATTTGTTGTTACTTCAGCACCAGTCCCCGCAGTGGTTGGTATAGCAAACAAATCGCAGTAATTTTTCAATTTATAATTATTTGATTTTATCTTTTTTTTAATATTTTTTTCAAATGCTAAAGAATTTGCAACTTTTGATAGGTCTAATACTGCCCCGCCACCACAGGATAGAATTATATCTGGTTTATATCTGATTATATGTTTTATTAATTTTTTTAACTCGTAATATTCAGGTATTTTACTTTTTTTAAGGAATAATTCGATTTGTTTTTTTTTAATAAGATTTTTAATAATTTTATCAGATTTAGTGGAATAATAAGATTTCGCACCTGAAACAATTAATATTTTTTCATATTTTTTATTTAATAGAACTTTAGTAATTTTATCAAAATTGGATTTATTTATGTATTCCATTTATTTTTTCTTAATTTTATTTTTTAATATAGTTGAAGAAATTTTCTTTGTATATTTAGGCTCAATAAGTTTTCCACCCCATAATTTCAAAGTACTTATTACTTTTTCTCTTACTAATTTTTGGGAACCCTTTTTCCAGTCATTTCCATGTATTACATATTTAGGTTTTAATTTTTTTAAATTGTATGTGTAGTCATGAGTTGTCTGAGGTATTATTTTATTTACATATTTTATTGATTTAAAAACCAGTTTTCTTTGATTGAAATTTGTCACAGGAGAATCTTTATATTCTGATATAGCTTTGTTGGTAAGAATTCCTAAAACAACATATCCGTAAGCATGAGCAATTTTTAAAATATTAATATGTCCATGATGAATTATATCTCCACTCATGGCACAATATACAATTGGTTTTTTTTGTTTATATTTCATATTAATTAAATTATAAGAATATTACATTTACAACATTTTCTAAATAATGAATATTAATTAATGAAAAAAAAAAATTCTAAATATGGCTGGTGTATTGTCATTTATGGTTTTTCCGGGGCTGGAAAAACTCACATATCAAAAAAAATTAAAAGAAAAATTGAAAATATAATTGGCAAAACAATATTATTAGACGGAGATTACTTAAGAAATTTTTTTAAAAGAATTAAAGTTAATTTTGGATATACTAAAAAAGAGAGAGATAGATCAGTTTATCCTAAATTAGAAATACTAAATTTGATGTTAAAAAATAATATAAATGTAATTTATCCAACAATTTTTTTGAATCGTCTTGCTATAAATGTTTGGTCTAAAAATATAGACAACCTTATTAAAATTCACATTAAAACATCTGTTAAAGATATTATAGATTTTGGAAAAAAAAAGGACTTTTATTTAAATAGTAAAAACATCGTTGGAAAGGATATTAAGCCTTATTTTCCTAAAAATCCTCATATAACTGTAAATAATGATTTCAAAAAAAATATTGATAGATTAAGTATTGAAGTTATAAAAAAATTCAAAGATAAGATAGTTAAATGATAAAATTACCTAAATTTACATCTCAATCAATGTACGACTCTGAGACAGACTTTAACTTACAAATGAACAGAGAACGATTGTCAAAATTTTTAATACATTACGAAATTTTTAAAAAGATTGTTAAAGTAAAAGGAGACATAGTCGAGTGTGGTATATTTAAAGGAACCTCTTTTGTGAGATTAGCTCTTTTCAGAGAGTTATTTAAAAAAAAATGTAAGTTAATAGGTTTTGATATATTTGCCGATGTGTACCCAAATACGTCCTTTAAAAATGAAAAAAAACATAGAGAGCATTGGATAAAAACTGCTGGTCATAGTTCGATTTCGGAAAGTCAAATGTATAAAGTTTTTAAAAAAAAAAATATAAAAAATGTAAAATTAATTAAAGGTGACGTACTTAAAACAATACCGGAGTTTGCAAAAAAAAATAAAAATAATCAAATAAGTTTCCTAAACATCGATTTGGCATTCGTTGAACCAACTGAATGTGCATTGGATTATTTATATGATAATGTCTCAAAGGGTGGTGCTATAGTTTTTGATAATTATGGAGGAACAGGAAAAGACGGAACATTTTATGAGGGAGAAACAAGAGTAATTAAAAAATTTTTAAAAAAACATAATAAGAAAATAAAATTTTTTGATTATTTCGTTAGGCCATCTTATATAATTAAATAAACTATTCTTTTGAAATATTAATCAATTCTTTGTAATTATTTTTTATGTTTAAATTCGTCATTGTTTCCTCTGTAAAAAGTTTTATTTTTTCATAGTTCTTTTTTTTTTGGTTTGGATCTTTAAAACGTGTACCTGTAAAATTTACTCCAAGATCCTTAAGTACAAATTCTTTAGAATTAATCTCTATTGATCTGTCAATTATTTTGTGATTGCTTACATCATAATCAAAAAAATTGAGAACTTTTAATACACAGCTATTTGGATCTTTTATCATTTCCTCAAACCTAACGACTAAAAAATTACCTTTTTTTTCCTTTATATAATTTTTCCAAAAAACAATAAATTTATTTAGTCTTCCCAATTCGTCTATGATAAGTTTTTTATTAATTTTTCCCTCCTCATAAAATCTATTTTTTTCAAATTGAGTATATCTAGAAATGATCCAATCTTCAGGTTCTCTTATCAAGATAACTTTTTTTTCAAAATCAAACTTGAATAAATCAGATTGTATAAATGGATATCTAGAAAAAATAATCATTTTTTTATTAAATTCGTCATCAGTCAAAAATTTCTCCCTAAACGGTTCTTTTACCTTTTGATTAAATAGTTGGTGAAAAACTGTATCTACTTTGATTGGACTAAAAGAAAAAATGAAACTATTAGTTAAACTATTAAATTTTGGAATTCCATTTCCAATCTTATAATATAATTCGCAGTAGCTTGAAAATACCCCCCTTAAATAATTACTTCCTGAAGATGGTGGTGATACTAATAATTTTTTTTCGTGAGAGTTTTTTAAAGTAATTCTCTCTATCTCCTCAAAAATTAGCTTTTTTTTTTCATTAGCAATTGATCTAAAAAGCAGGTTCATTATTAATCTATTATATAATCCTTTAAAACCTTTTAGTTCAAAAAGAGTTGGGTATAAATTAATTCCTAAGTGTTTTCCAATTCTTTTTAATTTCCATCTAAAATCTAATTTAAGAAAATTTTTAATTCTAAAATGTTTTAAATTTATCATAAAATTTATTTAATAAATAAATCGTCTATAATTTCACCTTTTGCTTTATTTTTTAAGTGAATTTCTCCAAGATGACAGACTATTGATCCTTTAATATCTATTCTTGGTTTATAAAAAATAGTTTTATTATTTTTTGATGAAATCTTTTTATCAAGCTGAGTGCATATAAGAGGTTGATATTTTTTTTTAAGAACTAAATTTTTAGACATTTTTTTCATTATCTTACTTTTATTAATCATAACGCTTTGCTTGAAATTATTATGATTTTTAAGCACATTAACTAAAGAACATATCGCGTGATAGGGACCAGTCATTTTTTTATTTTTGTGATTTTGGAAATCTAAATTAAAACTTTTAATCTTATTTTTTGGATCATTATTAAAAGAAATGAAACCTGCTCCTGTAAGACCAAATAATCCCTTGCAAGAGCTATAACCAATTATGTCTGCAAATTTGTGGTTTTTCTCTAAACCTATTGATGCTGTTGCATCCAGCGCCAACTTACATTTAAGTCTTTTTTTTAAATTATAGAGTTCTCTTATAGGTAATTTTAAACCAACACTTGTTTCAACATAACATGCCAATATCCAATTGGCTTTTCCTCTATAATTATTAATTTTTTTCCAGTCAATATATTCAATTTTTTTAATATTTTTAAAATTTTTTTTTGCAAAAATGCACATTTGGTAAATTCTATCAGAATACACTCCTGTTTTGAAAATTAAAATATTTCCTCTTAAAAAGTTTAATATCATCACTTCCAAAGCAAAACTTGCAGAACCCTGCAGTCTTACAATTTTTTTATGGCCTGAAATTTTTTTTAAGGTATTTAAAACTTTTGTTTCAACTTTCTCATATTTTAAATCGCCTCTTCCAAAGCAAGGTTCAATTCCCATTAGATTCTCTACTAATAAACTTGCTGGTCCTGGTGTTAATAATCTTTTTCTTGAGTTTTGTAATTTAACAAATTGGTTTATGTTTATATTATCTTGTTTCATATTTTAAGAAATTTTTAAACATTTTTTTATAATCAATCATGCTTTTTTTTGGTCTCGATAAATTAGATCTACTTCCTTTGGTGCAAATTATTTCTAAAAATGAACTATGTTTATTTTTTAGAATTTCAATAATAGCTGAATTCAAGCCTTTTTTATTTTTTACACGTTTAGAATATTTGTAACCCATTAATTTAGCAACTTTATAATAATCAGTCCCACTTGAAGCAGTTCTCTGACCACCAACAGAATCGTGAGAGTCATTGTTAAAAACAACATGAATTATATTATTAATTTTTGAACTTGTAGATAAAGCTCCCAAATGCATAGTAATAGCACCATCACCATCGAGGCATAAAACTTTAGATTTTTTTTTAAAAGCAACTCCCGTTGCTATTGATATAGCGTGACCCATACCTCCAACACACATAAAAGTATTTTTTTCTAATTTATTTTTTAAATTAAATTCATTTAGTTCTCTTGAAAGCATACCAGTTGTAGAAATTTTAGGAATTTTTTTTGGTACTCTTTTAATAAGTGTCAATAATGCTTCCTCCCTAGAAAATAAATTATTTTTTTTTGGAATTATTTTTTTTTTAGAAGAGGGTTTATCAAAAGTATTTTTTCTAACCAGCAAGGCTACAGGTCGAGATGATTTAATTGCATCTGTTTTCAAATTAGAGAAAATTTTTTTAAAATTCGATTTTTTATCCAAAATTTTATACTTCACATTCATTGTTTCAAGCATTTTTTGAGTAATCATACCTTGATCTTTATGTTGTGGTTCATCAGTAAGTTGTTTTTTTCGTATTATCTCGCCTCTCCATCCAATAATTAAAATCATTGGTATTTTATAAACTCTACTGCTTGCCAAAGAAGTTATTGGATTAATAATGTTACCTAGGCCAGAATTTTGAAGATAAACAATTGGAATTTTATTTGAAGCTAGATGATATCCAATTGCCAAACCAATAGATGATCCCTCATTAGCAGCTACAATATGTTTTGATTTAAAATTATTTTCAAATTCTAAGCAGAGATCCTTAAAAATAGAGTCTGGAACACCTGAAATAAATTCAATATTATTATTTCTTAACACTTTTGTAATTTCATCAATTTTTATCATCAAATTATTTTGTACCAGGAATTAATTCTAAAATATTTTTTATACTCATAAGCTTATTATCAATCTCATAAGATCTTTTATTTTTTAGAATACTTGTAATTGTTTCCTTCATTGCTGGATAAGATGCCCTTAATAAATGATTGGCGTATATAACTACATTAAAGCCATTTTTCATAAGTTGTTTCTCGGTTACTTTGTTATAACTTGATGGAACTGCTATTAAAGGAATATTGGGAAATTTTTTTTTGAAAATTTTTGAAAATTTAAAAATTTCCTTTGGGGTATTCTGTTTACTGTGTATCATTATGCCATCGGCACCGGCAGAAATGTAAGCCTTAGCTCTTTTAAAAGCATCTGAAACTGTTTTATTCAAAATTAGACTTTCAATTCTTGCTATAATCATAAATTCTGGATTACTAACCTTTTTCCCTATTTGAATCTTTTTGGAGAAAGCTTTTATACTATCTTGTTCTTGTTTTACATCTAATCCGAATAATGAGTTTTTTTTTAAACCTTTTTTATCCTCAACTATGAGAGCTGATACCCCAGAGTTTTGAATTGTTTTCACATTAATTTCAAAATGTTCTAATTTTCCACCTGTATCCACATCCATTATTAATGGTTTAGTGGTGATATCAAAAATTTCATTAATATTTGATAACCTTTGATTAATTCCTAAAACCTCAATGTCAGGCTTCCCTTTTAAAGTTGAATCAGTCAAAGAACTTGACCAAAAACCGTCAAACTCATTTCTACTTCCATCTTTGTTTTTCAAAAAAGTATTTTCAGCAATTAACGCTGATAGTGGACTATGAGTTTCAATTATCCTGCAAAATTTTCCTGATTCAATCATTCTTTTCAATGACGACATTCTATTTGATGGAAGCATATTTTGTGAAAACATTCTTGCACTGAGTGCTGAACTTGAAATATTTTTTGTAAAGGGTATCTCAATTAATTTTGCATTGATTTTTTTTAACGTTTTAATAGTTTTTAATCTTAAATTTTGATCATCTAGTTTCCAATCATCACCATGAACCATAAAATCTGGTTTTATTTTAATTAGGTTATTGCAGTATTCCCATTCATTTTGAGGGATAATTTTTTTTACTCCACTTATATTTTTTAAAATTTTTTTTCTATTTTCGTAAGATATTAAAGGAAGCCTTTTTTTTTGAACTATAGCTTTGTCAGTATAAAGTCCAATTATCAAATCTCCAAACTTTTGAGCTTTGTTGATTAAATTAATATGCCCATGATGTAAAATATCAATTGATAAACCTATATAAACTTTTTTATTTTTTTTTCTTTTCATTATTTTTTAATATTAATTTTCTGATTTTTGAACTACTAATATTTTTTGTTCTATTAAAACTAATAGATCTAATTTTAAATTTTCTTTTTTTATAATCACCACCATTAACCACTAAATCTATATTATGTTTATTTAAAAATTTTTCACTAATAATAAAATTTGAGGGAATAACTTTTTTTACTCCTTTAATTTCCTGTATAATCTCTTTTCTAAACTTAAATTTTAATTCAGGCATATAACCTTTATACTTTTTAATTTCTTTATCTGATGTTAAAGCAACTATCACATCTCCAAATTTTTTGGCTTTTTTAATTAATCTTATATGTCCGTGGTGTACTATTGTTGCTGACATATCTACCATAATTTTTTTTTTCATCTAACAATTTTATTATAATTAATTAAATTATTATAAATGTCTAAATATTTATGTGATACATCATTTATATCAAATTTTGATTTAACTTGATTGCTTATACTTGAAAATTTTCTTGGATTTTTTGATATTTCGTTTAAAACCCAATCAATCCCATTTGCATAATCACTTATATCGCCAAATTTTGATATATAACCATTTTCTTTATGATTGATAATTTCAGTCAAACCAGTATTTTCAAATATTACAGATGGAGTGTTGCACGCTGCTGCCTCTAGAGAAACAAGACCAAAGGCCTCTAAATTGCTAGGCACGACGAGACAATCACTTGCGCTATATAATGATCTAAGTGTATTAATATCTTTCGGATAATCTATAAATTTAAATTTGGTATCTTTTACGATTGTTGGAAACTGATCTCCTGCAATAACTAACTGGAATTCTTGTTTAACCAACTTCAAAGATTTTGATAAAGTATCAAGTCCTTTTCTTGGATTGTTTCCACCCATTGCTAAAAATAGAATTATTTTCTTATTCCTATCTAAAGAGAAAATTTCCTTAGAATTATTTTTGTTTTCAGGAAACCATTCTTCAAAATTAATACCACATGGTATTTTTTTTAATTGATTTTCTTTATAAATATTTGACTCATTAAATCTACTTAACATCCAATCAGAGGTTGGTATAAATTTAATATTTTTATATTTTAATTTAATTTTTTTGTTTAGAAGATATTTTGAGAATAAAGATAATTGTCTTTTTTTAATTTTATCGAATTCATTATCATTAAAATAATGTGAATATGGTGATAATAGCCACATATCATGTAAGGTCCAAACTATTGGAACTTTCAAAGAATTTATCTCTTTTAGAGACATAAATTCATTTCCTAACCAGTGAATATTTATTAAATCAGGATTAACTTTTTTTATAACTTTTTTTATTTCATAGGACTTAAGCAATGAAAGCGTAATAGTTTGATTTGATTTTATAAAAATCCTATTTAAAATTTTAGTTATCAGAATCTTTGTTAAATAATTAAATTTAAAAAAAATAGATTGTGGATAAATTATATTTTCAACATTCCTTTTCTTGGGGACATAAACATAAGACGATACAGTTTTTATATTCATTAATTTTTTGTGTAAGTTGAATACAAAATTTGCAGCACCTCCATAAGATGTTCCGTTTATGTGTAATATTTTCATTTTTTTATTGTTTTAATTATTTTGTCTAATTCGGTTTTTCCAATTTTTTTTTGGTAATTGTATATTTTTAAAAATTTACATTTATTATTACTTTTATAAATTTTCGAAATTCTATCAATTAGTTTATTTTTTTTTCCGTAATTTTTTATATCATGAGAATTGTATTTGTATTCATTAATTCGAGAATTAGCTCTAAAAATATTATCTTTTTTTTTGTTTTTTATTAATATTACCATGTCTACTTTAGGAACATTTCTCAAATAATGTTTAAGTTTTAAATTAGATTTATTCTGATTAAAATAAAAAGAGGTTCTATATAAAAATCCTTCGCTATTTATTAAAAAAATATTTTTATTTAAAGAAATAAAATATGAATATAGTGATGCTTCATTTACAAAATAATACATATGTTTATTTTTTTCATTGGCTTGCTGCTTTGAAAGTTTAATCAGCATCAAAGTTTTTAGTGAAAAAATTGGATACGATAATAAAAAACGAAAAAAAAAAAATATTTTAGAAATACGATTTAAAAGTTTGTAATCACTATAATAATTAAGGTAATTTTTTAATTTAAGCTTTTTTAATACAATATTTTGAATATAAGATTTACCTGAACCAGGCATACCCAAAAATTCAACATTAAAAATTTTATTTTTCATTTTATAATTTCATATATTAAAAGATTACTTCAAGAAACTTATATAAAATATTTATTCTTTAAAATTTACTTTGAAAACATGTTAAAACTATGTTTTCCCTCTCTTATCGTAATATAATAAATAAATAATAGTTGGAATTATTTTATTGATAATATGTTGAATATTTTAATAATTTTAATCTATCTAATAACGAAATAAATTTATATTCGTTAAAATTGACTAGTGTTTATGAAAATTTGCTGTTTGTTTTATTATCTCGTTTTTCATATCAAGAAAAATAATTTGAGTTAACAAATTTTTAAGTTATAGAGTAAATATATTATGCATAATAATTTTATTTTAAAAATGAAAATAATTTTATCAATTTAATTTATAATATTAATTTTTATGAAAAAAAAAATTACTCAAAAAATTATAAACAAAACTGATATAAGTATTGTTTTAATTGTTATCCTTTCTTTAATAATACTACAAAAATTTAATTTTTTTAAAAATGTATACTTAATTACTAAAAAAAATCTTGATGATAGACAAATTAACATTTCATATGATTTTTGTTCAAATAATGCTAGCGGGTATGTATTTTATATCAAAAACAAATTTAATTTAAAAAAAAGACCGCTAATAATAAATTATGGTATCGAACCTAAACAAGATTGGATATTTAAAAAAAACAATATTAATGATTTATCTGAAAAAATAATTTTATTAAATTATTCCAATAATATTATTTATAATTTCAAAAAAGATAAAAATTTTGATTATTGGATTTCATATGATATGGCAACTCCAAATACTACTAATGGAGCTAAGTCGATTGAATTTATTGGAAATTATAAAAAGACCGATAATATTCAAAAAGTTTCTTTTTATAAAAGAGAAATTGCAGTTATTTCAGATGTAGAAAATATAAAATTCAATTTAAGTAAAAATTTAAATAATTATTATAAAATGGGTGAAATAAACTTTAAATTCAATGATCAAACAGATAAACACCTCTTAAACCGAAATAACATAAATTTCGATGATCACGATAGCTTAAAATTTTTGACCTTAGATAAAAGTTTTGATGATACTGAAATTCGTAAAATAAAACTTTATCTAAATAACAAAATTGATCTATCAGAATATTTAATTCTAGATAATTTTAAAAATAAGTGCCTATTTATTTCTAAAAATGATTGAAATATTATTAATTCTTTTATCTACTATAATTTTTTTTGTTATTGGATTTATTCCTTTTGACAAATTTTTAGTTAATTCGAATAATATAAGTTTTATTGATAAGAGAGTATTTAACCTTTTGTCATTTTTGACTTTACTACTTATTTTGAATCTAATTGGTATAAAATTACAATATATAATAAATCTATTTTATATTTTATTGGCAATAACATTTGTTTTTTATTTTACAAAAATAAAATATATAAAATTTAATATAAAAAATATTATAATATTTATATTGCTATTTACTCTGACATTTGTAATTTCAATTAACGTAGCTTATTCACCAGAATTAGCCTGGGAGGCGCAAACCACATGGATCGAAAAAACAATACCTTTAATTTATGGAGAAGGTTTAGAATCACTTAAACAAAATCCAGCTCCAGAACTACCATTTTTATTTCCAATTATATGGTCTTTTTTTTGGAAACTTATAAATATAGAATACGAGTACCTAGGGCGATTAATAATTATTTGTATATATTTATACTCAATATTTTCATTAATAGACCTACTAAAATGTAATTTAAAAAATAAAATAATTCTTTTTTTACTTATATTTCTTTTGACTTTTAAAGTGAATGGATTTCAAGGAGATTTAGATATTATAAATTTTTCGTTCATTTTAATTGGTTCTAAATATCTATATATTATTAATACT
>CACFYR010000011.1 GCA_902570505.1 uncultured Pelagibacteraceae bacterium
GAATAAACAAGATATAATAAATTTATTACCTCATAGAGAACCAATGTTATTAATAGATGAATTAATTAATATAAAAAAATTATTTTCTGCTACAGCTATAGTAAATGTAAAAAAAGATAGTTTTTTTGTACAAGGACATTTTCCAGGTCAACCTGTTATGCCTGGTGTATTAATTGTAGAGGCTTTCGGTCAAGCCGCAGCAGCATTAACGGCTGCTGGTATTGATAAGAAAGAGTACGAAAATAAATTAGTTTTTTTAATGAGTGTTGAAAAAGCTAGATTTAGAAACCCTGTAATTCCAAACTGTAAATTAGAGTTAAATATCGAGGCAATTAGATCTCATGGAAGAGTATGGAAATACAAGGGTGAAGCGTTTGTAGAAGGAAAAAAAATGGCTGATGCTCAATGGTCAGCTACTATTGTCGATAGAAAATAATTAGTAATATTTTTTGAGTCTCAGAATTTTTAAAGTTTTGATAAAATCTTTTTAATGTTAAACCCTTTTTTTAAAAATGCAGGACCTTTTAAAATAGAAAAACTGCTTAATATAGTTGGAATAAAAAATATAGATAATTTTAAAAGTGATAAAATTTTCAATGTTACAGATTTAAAAAATGCAACAAAGAAAGATTTGACATTTTTTCACTCCAAGAGGTACTCTCTATTAGCCTCACAAACTAAAGCCTCATATTGTGTTACTTTGAGTAGTCTGTCAAAATTTTTACCAGATTCCTGTAAAAAAATAATTGTAGATAATGTTTTGCTTGATATAGCTAAAATTACAAAAGAATTTTATCCTGACTCAGTTGTTGATGATTTTGATGAATCCGTAAAAGATATTTCCAAAACAACTTTTAGAAAGAAAGTAAAATTTGGGAAAAATATTTTAATAGGTAAAAATGTTAAAATTGGAAAAAATTGTTCAATTGGCCACAATACAATTATTGAACAAAATGTTGAAATTGGCTCTAATTGTTCTATTGGTTCTAATGTTATAATCAGAGATACAATTATTAAGGACAATGTTAGTATTTTAGATGGTTGTGTTATTGGTAAGAAAGGTTTTGGATTTTTTCCAAATAATGAACGCAATATAAGATATCCTCATATAGGGATAGTAATAATAAATGAGTACTGTGAGATAGGGTGTGGTTCAACAATCGATAGAGGTTCTTTATCAAATACAATTATTGGTAAAAATACATACTTAGATAACCAAGTACATATTGCTCACAACAATAAAATTGGTAATAATTGTATTATTGCCGGGCAAGTAGGTTTTGCTGGAAGTTCTTCTTTAGGCAATAATGTTATGATTGGTGGTCAAGCTGGTGTTTCGGGTCATTTAAAAATTGGAAATAATGTACAAATTGGAGGTGGTAGCGGAGTTATAAATGATATACCTGATAATACTAAAGTAATGGGATATCCAGCAAAAAGTTTAAGAGAATTTATAAAAGATAAAAGATGATAGATAAAACTGCAATTGTACATCCAAAAGCTAAATTAGATATAAATGTTTTAATAGGCCCATATAGTATTATTGGTCAAAATGTTGAGATAGGCGAAAATACTGTTATCCAATCACACGTAAATATTACTGGAAATGTAAAAATTGGTAAAGGGAATAAAATTTACCCTTTTGTATCTATTAATGACCCACAAGATTTAAAATATGCTGGAGAACCAACTAATTTGGTAATTGGAGATAATAATAGAATTAGAGAATATGTTACAATAAATCCTGGAACTGTTGGTGGTGGAGGTAAAACTGTAATTGGAAATAATTGTTTATTTATGATTTCATCTCATATAGCGCATGATTGTCATGTAGGTAATAATGTCATTATAGCAAACAATGTACCTTTAGGAGGTCATGCTATAATTGAAGATAATGTGGTTATAGGTGGAAATTCTGCAGTTCAACAGTTTACCAGAATTGGCAAAATGGCAATGATTGGAGGAATGACAGGTGTATTACACGATGTTATTCCGTATGGATTATCAACAGGTAATAGAAATTCACTACAAGGATTAAATTTAATTGGTTTGAGAAGAGCTAAATATGAAAATAAAGACATTTTGGGTTTAAGCGAGGCTTACAAGGAGATTTTTGCTACTAAAAATATCAATGAAAATATAAGTAAATTAAATGGGTCATTTCAGGAAAATCCATTAGTTAGAGAAGTAATAGAATTTATTACTAAGGATAAAAAAAGATCTATTTGTACCCCATTTTCTTAAGATGATAGGATTAATTTTTGGTGATACAGAATTCCCAAATAAAATACTTAAAACAATCAAAAAAAGAAAAATAAATTATTTAATAATAGATTTATCCTCATCTAAGAAATTTAAAAAAGATAGTAAATCTTACTTGGTTTCTATAGGTCAATTTGGAAAAATAATTAATATTCTTAATGAGAATAGCTGTAAAAAAGTCTTATTTGCAGGGAAAGTTAATAAGCCAAACTTTTCTAAGTTAAAACTAGATATTAAAGGAATTTATTATATTCCAAGAATTATCAAAGCATCGAAACTTGGTGATGCTGCAATTTTAAAAGAGATAATAAAAATATTAGCTCAAAATAATATAAAAACTGAAAATTCACTTAAATTCAATCCTGAACTTTCACTCAAAAAGGGTAATTATTCTAAGATAAAGCCTAGTAGTAATGATCAATTAGATATCAAAAAGGCTATTAAGACACTAAATAATTTAAAACAGTATAATTATAGTCAAGGTGTAGTGGTTAGAAATAAAAAAGTAGTTTCTATAGAGGGAAAAGGCGGGACTAAAAAAATGCTTCAAAAAAGTAAAAGTAAAAAATTTAGAAATCATGGAGTTTTAGTTAAGTTTCCTAAAAGAAAACAAGACCTTAAAGTAGACTTACCTACTATTGGATTAAAAACTTTTAAACAATGTAAGACAGCTGGTTTGAAAGGTATTGTTGTAAAAAGTAAACAACATGTATTTTTAGACAAAAAAAAAAGTATTAACTTTGCTAATAAAAATAAGATGTTTATCTCGGTGAAATGAAAAAAATTTTTGTATTAACTGGCGAACCATCAGGAGATAAATTGGCATCGACAGTAATTAATAAACTTAAACAAAATAATTCTGAAATAGAATATTTAAGTGTTGGAGGATCTCATTTAAATAAACTTGGGGTCAAAACAATATATAATCTTAAAGAGATAACTTATATTGGATTTACAAGTGTTATTTTAAATTTATTTAAAATCAGAAAAAAAATAAATGAAACTGTAAAAAAGATAATTGAATTTAATCCTGATGTTCTATTTAGTGTAGATAGTCCAGATTTTACCTTAAGGGTTGCTGAAAAAGTAAAAAGTATAAATCCTAATATTAAAACAATACATTATGTAGCACCACAAGTATGGGTATGGAGAGAGGGCAGGGTCAAGAATTTTAAAAAATTTTTAGACCATGTTTTATTATTATTTAATTTTGAAAAAAAATATTTTGATAAAGAAAATATTAAAAATACTTTTGTTGGCCATCCTTTACTTGAAAATAAAGAAAATGTTAAAACAAATTTATCAAATATGATTGATGAAAATAAAAAAATTATATCTTTATTTGCTGGAAGTCGAACGTCTGAAACGAATATTCTTTTACCGATCTTAATAGATTTTATTAAATTAATGAATGATAAATTTAAAGAATATAATTTTATTTTTCATGCAACCGATCAAAACAAAAATTTAATAAAAGATGAAATTAAAAAAACAAATATTAAAAATGTTGATGTGATATCAGAGGAAAATATAAAATCACAAATACTATCAAGCTCAGTATTTGCTGTAGCTAAATCTGGAACTGTTTCTCTTGAGATCTGTAATGCAAAAGTTCCATCTATCATAATTTATAAAATGAATTTTATTAACTTTTTTATTGTAAAGTTTTTAGTTAAGACTAAATTTGCAAATATAATTAATATTATTAATCAAAAAGAAATAATTCCTGAACTAATTCAAAAAGAATGTAATTCAAAAGAAATTTTTAGATCTGTAGTATATTTTTTAAAAAATCCTGAGCTAATGAAAAAACAAATACGTGATGTAAGTAATACTTTAAATGAAATTAAATCAAAAACATCCTCATCTTCAGAGGCTTCAAAAGTAGTTTCAAGTTATCTTAGCACTTAGTCTTTTTTGAACCTCTTCCTTTCCTAAGGATAGAATAATATCATATATACCAGGTCCAAACTTTGAGCCAGTTAGAGCAATTCTCAATGGTTGTCCAATTCCCTTAAAATTTGTACTGTGAGATTTTATAAGCCCATTCACTATTGACTCTAAAATTTCTCTAGAAGGAATATCTATTTTTTCAAATTGAGAATTAAAATCAGAAATTACGTTTCTTGCCTTTTCGTCTATTAATTTAACATCGTCCTTATTAAAATTAACTTCATCTCTAATAATATATAGACCATTATTAAATATATCCTCTAAAGTTTTAGCTTTATTTTTAAGGAAAGTTAGTGATTTTTTAATCTTTTCTTTTTTATCAGATTTAATTTCACTTTTATATAATTTGCAATATTCAGTTAATTGAATGAATAAATCATTCTCATCAATATTCTTAATATAGTGCTCATTCATTGATAAAATTCTACTCATGTCGAGTTTTGAGGGAGATTTACCAATACCCTCCATGTTAAAAAAATTTATACTTTCATCTAATGTAAATATTTCTTTATCTTTGTAAGACCATCCTAATCTCAAAAGGTAATTTCGAAGAGCATCTGGCATGATACCAATTTTGGAGTAATCATCTAATGTAGAGGCCTTATCTCTCTTTGATAATTTCTTTCCTTCAATAGTATGTATCAATGGTATATGAGCAAATGCAGGCAACTTCCATTTCATAGCTTCATATATTTGTATTTGTTTGAAGGTATTTATCTTATGATCATCTCCTCGAATTACATGTGTCATATTCATTTGATGATCATCGACAGATGCAGATAAATTATATGTTGGTGTTCCGTCATTTCTTAAGATAATAAAATCTTCTATAGTATTATTATCTATCTCAACATTTCCTTGAACCATATCTTTTAATATAGTAGTTCCGTCAATTTTACTTTTAAATCGAATAACAGGTCTGATATCTTTCGGCGCATCAGCTTCCTTCTTATCTCTCCATTTTCTATCGTAAATGTAAGGAATTTTTTTTTGTCTTGCTCTTTTTTTTTGTTCTTCTATCTCTTCATTTGAACAATAACATTTATATGCATATCCATTTTTAAGTAATTGATTGGCAACTTTTATGTGATCTTCAATTTTCGTTGATTGTATGTATTCTTCTCCATCATAGTTAATACCAATCCATTTAAGAGATTTAATTATTTGATTTTTATATTCATCTTTTGATCTCTCCTTGTCAGTATCTTCAATTCTCAAATAGAAATTACCTTTTTGGTTTTTTGAGTATAACCAATTAAATAATGCAGTTCGCACACCTCCAATATGTAATGGTCCTGTTGGAGATGGAGCAAATCTAGTTGCTACTTTAAGCATTTATATTTCTTAAACTATTTTAATGAAAGTTTCTATATAAAGATACTAATACACCTTGAACTTTAACTCGATCTGGACCAAAAATCTTAGTTTCGTAATTTCTGTTTGCACTTTCTAAAGCAACAGTCTTTCCTTTTCTTCTTAATCTTTTCAACATTGCTTCATGGTCATCTATTAGAGCAACAACGATTTTTCCATTTTCAGCAGTATCAGTTTTTTTTATTATTACTGTATCTCCATCATTTATACCCGCCTCTATCATTGAGTCACCACTTACTTTTAAACCAAAAAATTCACCATTTTTTTCAATATTACTTGGTAAAGGAATTCTTGTAACTTCGTTTTGGATTGCCTCAATTGGCGTCCCAGCTGCAATATCACCAAGCACAGGAACATTGTTAGTATCAACACTATTGTTATCATCTAGACCACCTCTTATTACACTAGGAGAAAAACTGTTATATATATCATTCGCAGAAGCTGTTTCCGGTAGTTTAATAACTTCCAGTGCTCTAGCTTTATGAGCAAGTCGTTTTATAAACCCTCTTTCTTCAAGAGCGCTAATTAATCTATGAATTCCTGATTTGGATTTTAAGTTAAGAGAAGCTTTCATTTCCTCATAAGAAGGAGATACACCAGAACTTCTCAACTTCTTGTTGATGAATAAAAGCAGATTTTTTTGTTTTTTTGTTAGCATAAGAACAAATATCGTACAAAATATGTTCTACAAAAGTTCTCTACATTTAACAATAGTTAAAAAGTCAATAAATAAAGGATTTATAGAGCTAAAGCACTGAAAAAATAGAATTATTATGCAAATCTTTTAAAATTGATTCACCGATTAAAAAAGTTTTTATAGTCGTCTTATTTGAAAGTTGCAAAAGATCATCCTTAGATTTTATACCACTTTCAGAAATTAATGGCCCATTATGATTAATTAAGACATCATGAATATCATAAGTTGTATTTAAATTTGTTTTTAGGGTTTTTAAGTTTCTATTATTTATGCCTATTAAAGCATCTTTGAACTTAAGAGATTGTTTTGCTTCCTCTACAGTGTGTACCTCAACTATTATAGACATATTAAGATTTAATGCTTCTTGATATAATTCATTAGCCAATTTATC
The DNA here is from genome assembly GCA_902570505.1 of uncultured Pelagibacteraceae bacterium. GTDB lineage: Bacteria > Pseudomonadota > Alphaproteobacteria > Pelagibacterales > Pelagibacteraceae > Pelagibacter. Next base: position 6,678 of record CACFYR010000011.1, read on the forward strand.
AGAAACACCAGCTAAAATAATTAATATAGCATCAGCACCATAGCTTTTAGCAAAAGGTACTTGAAATTTATCAACAAAAAAATCCTTACATAGAATAGGTAAATTAATTTTTTGTTTTATTTCTGATATGTGATCCATTTTTCCTAAAAAAAAATCTTCTTCAGTTAAAACTGATAAACAAGTGGCTTTATTTGTATTATATATATTGGCAATTGAAACAGGATCGTAATTATTTATTATTACACCAGCGGAGGGGCTAGCTTTTTTTATCTCTGCAATAATTGAAAATTTATCTTTACTTAAATTATTTTGTATTGCCTCTTTAAAATTAAGATATGTATTGTTCTTATCTATTAATTCTTTTAAATGACTTAAATCTATATTTTGTTTAAGTTTTTCAATTGTTTCAATTTTTCTCTTAATTATCTTTTCAAGAATATTATTAGCCATTTTGAATTTTTTCTAAATGTTTAAATGTTTGACCAGATAAAATATATTTCCTTGCAATATTAAATGCCTCATTAAAATTTTGATATGTCTCATTTACTACTAATCCTGCAGCAGCATTTAGACATACAGCTTTAGAAAAATCATTATCTTCACCCTTAAATATATCAATCATTTTACTCGCATTAAATTTAGCATCTTTTCCTATTAGATTTTCAAATTTTTCAGCATTAATATTTAATTGAATTGGATCAATAGTTATTTCTGTTATAACTTTGTTTTTTAATTGAATTACATTAGTTTTAGCATATGGCGATATTTCATCTAAACCATCTTCACTATTCACTATCCATGCAAATTTAATATCTAAATTATTTAAAGCATTTGCAAATATCTTTAAATATTTTTTATCAAAGACCCCAACCACTTGCCTCTTTACTAAAGCAGGGCTGCTTAATGGTCCAATCATATTAAATATAGTTCTTTTTCCGATTTTCTTTCTAGTAGGACCAACAAACCTCATTGCACCATGATAATTTGGCGCAAACATAAAACCAAAATTATTTTTATTAATTTGATCTTCTATCTCATTTGGCTCTAGATTTATATTTATCTTCAATGCCTCTAAGACATCTCCAGACCCACACTTCGATGATACAGCTTTATTTCCGTGTTTAGCTACTTTTGCTCCCATACTTGAAAGTAATAAAGCTGATGCAGTTGAGATATTAAGTGTATTCTTACCGTCACCGCCGGTTCCACATGTATCAATACAATTTTCAACATTAACTCTTTTGGATTTATTTCTGAGCACGTAAACACCCCCAGCTATTTCATCAGAGGCCTCACCTTTTGCTGATAGAAATGTTAAAAAATCATATATTTCTTGTTCATTTGCATCTCCCTCCATTAATATCTCAAAAGCTGCCTTACTTTCTTCAAATGAGAGATTTTGTTTGTTTTTAATTCTATCTATGTATTGTCTCATTAATCTTAGATGTTGATAAAATTTTTTAAAATTTTAATACCTAATTTAGTTTTTATACTTTCAGGGTGAAATTGTACCCCATATATATCATATTTATTGTGTTGCACACCCATTATTATTCCATCACTTGTTTCAGCGGTGATTTTTAATTCTGTAGATAATGTTTTTTTATCAATAATCAAACTATGATATCTTGTTGCTTCAAATTTTAATGGTAAATTTTTTAAAATTCCAATTCTCTTTGATTTTATAGTACTTGTCTTTCCGTGCATTAATTTTTTCGCTTGTATTATTCTAGAATTAAATACCTGACCAATAATTTGATGTCCTAGACATACACCTAAAATTGGGATTTTTTTATGTAATTTTTTTACAATATTCAAGCAATTACCAGCCTGGCTAGGATTTCCTGGACCAGGGGAAATAACAATTTTGTTATATTTTTTATTTAATATTTCTTTTGAGTCAATTTTATCATTTCTTATAACATCTACCTTGCATTTGAGTGAAGAAAGATAATGATACAAATTAAATGTAAAACTATCATAATTATCTAATAATAGAATTTTCATTAGGTTAATGCATTAATTAATGCTTGTGCTTTGTTTTCAGTTTCTTTAAATTCATTTATTGGCTTGCTATCTGCAACTATACCCGCACCAGCCTGCACATATAGTTTGTTATTTTTTGCTATTGCAGTTCGTAACGCAATACAGGTATCAAAATCTCCATTAGCAGAAAAATATCCAATTCCTCCTGCGTATATTTTTCTCTGGGATTTTTCTAAATTATCTATTATTTCCATAGCTCGTATTTTGGGTGCACCTGATACTGTTCCTGCTGGAAAGCCTGCTAGAAATGTATCAAATTTACTATATTTATTATTAAATTTACCAATAACATTTGAAACTATATGCATAACGTGTGAATATTTTTCAATAGTAAACTTTTCAGTAACCTTAACTGTTCCAATTTTAGAAACCTTACCAGTATCATTTCTTCCAAGATCCAATAACATTAAATGTTCTGAAATTTCCTTTTGGTCATTTAATAAGTCTTTTTTATAAAATTCATCTTGTTTTTTATCTTTGCCCCTAGGTCTGGTTCCTGCAATCGGTCTTATCGTGACGTTATTGTCTCTTAATCTTACTAATATTTCTGGACTAGCACCAATTATTTTAAAATCCTTGAAATTAAAAAAATACATAAAGGGTGATGGATTTGTTACTCTAAGTTTTTTATATATTTCCAACGGTGTTTTTGTAAGTTTTGTCTCAAATCTTTGGCTCAATACAACTTGAAAAATATCTCCAATTTTAATGTGTTTTTTGGCTTTTTTAACATTATTTAAAAAATTTTTTTTTGAAATATTAGATTTAATTTTTTCAGTTTTATTTATTTTTTTGGTGTTAACATGATTTTTAATAGTAGATAAATATAAATTAAATTCTAACTCTGTTTCTATTTCTTTATATTTTTTCTCATAATCATAAATTCTATCATCTGAAAAACAATTATAAATAAAATATATCTGTTTAGTTAAATTATCATGAATAACTAGAATTTTAGGTCTAAGAAGCCTTGCATCAGGAAGATCAAGATCATCTATACAATTATTCGGAATTTTTTCTACATATCTAATTATATCATAGGAGAAATATCCTGATATAATTGAGCTAATATTTGGTAACTCTTTTGGTATTTTAAAATTAAAATTTTCTATTATTTTTTCTATATTTTTTTTAGGAATACCGTTTATTTTAACTTTTCTACCATTTTTATAAAAAAAACTCTGATTTTTATTAAATTCCCAGATTTTGTCTGGTTTCTTACCGAATATCGTGTATCTGCCTTTAATCTTGCCTTTTTCAACAGACTCAAAAATAAAACTATTTTCTTCCAATAAAAAATTATCTATTAAATTTAAAACCTGTTGGTCATTTCTGGCTTTAACTTTAATATATAAGACTTGACTTATTTTTTTTTTACAATTTTTGGTAAATTCTTTTAAACTATAATTTAACATTATCTAAAATAATTTTTTAATCTTTCTAATGTATTATTATATATTTCAACTTTATATTTATCATTTAAAATTAAATCATAAGAATTAGTAATCTCATTTTGAATTTTGAAATTTGATTGAATTTCATATTTAAATTTGTCCTCTTCACTGAAAAAGTTATTGTATTGATAATTTTCAACTTTTGTTAAATAAATATTATTAGAATTATCTACTATTAATAAAAAATCTCCTTTAGGGATTGTAAACAGCATTTTAAGAGAATCTATATTAAATAATGAATTATCATCAACAGATTTTATAAGTGCACTTTTTATCTTAACATTTTCAGCTAGCTTAATAAAATCACTTTCATTAAATTTACCTTCTTCGATTTTTTTAAGTATATTTTTATTAAAATCAAATTTATTATGTGATCTAAGTTTTTCTTTAATACTTTCAAAAAAATTTTTGTCACTAATTTCTGGGATTTTATTTTCAATGTTAGTGATTTCATAAAGCACATAAAAATCCTCAGTTTCAATCAATTGTGTTCTATCTTCAGATCTTTTTGAATATATTGTATTAATAAAACTTTCACTTTCATTATTATAAAGATTTTCTTTTTTCTCTATCTTTAAATTGTAATTTGTTAATATTTGGTCAAAATTAATTTCATTCGCAATTTCATTTTCTATATCATCAATTATTTCAAAAAATCTAGCATTATATTGATCTGTATCTGTAAGATTATTTGGAGTTATTATCGTGTATGAAATGTCAATATAATCTCTTTTAAGCTCATCATTATTTAAATCTATATATTCATTAATTTCTTCATCTGTAAAATTATTCTTATAATGTTTATCAAGATTAAAATATTTTATATTTACCTGTTTTGTTTCATCTAAAAATAAAGATTTTGTGATAAAATCTGGGCTTTTAATACCTCCGCTAATATAATTGAATAATTCTTTTTGTAGACTTCCTTCCCTAATTTTTCTTTCAAATTCACTAGCAGTTACATTATTCTCTATTAAAAACTTTTCATATTTAATTCTTGAAAACTTACCATCATCATCTAAAAATCTTTTTTCTTTAATGATACTCTCGCTAAGACTTTTATCTGATTTAATAATTCCTAAATTTTGAATTTCCATCTTTAATATGTTTAATGAAATTAGTTGACCTAGAATTTCCTCTAGCACATTTTTATCTAAATTTTTCCTCAGTTGATCAGGATCAATATTAGATGTATTTATGTGTTCAATAAAGTCTTGGGTCGAAACTTTTTTGTTATTAATTTTTACTACATTGTTTGTATTTCCACCGCTAAATACACTTCCCATGCCCCAGAATACAAATGGTATAATTATAATTGTAATTAACACACCAGCTAATTTACTTTTCGAAAAATCTCTTAATTTACCTAACATAAATCTATTTGTTGATTATAAAAATCAAATCTATAAATTAAATTATTATTAATGACAAATAATAATATATATTTTATAGCAAACTGGAAAATGTATGGGGATTTATCATCATTAAATTCTATAAAAAAGGTAATTTCTCTAAAAAAACAAAAGAAATTTAAAAAAGCAAAGATTGTCTATTGCCCTCCAAATATAATAGTGAATGAATTTATAAAGTACACAAAATATACAAATATATCTGTTGGTTCTCAGGATTGTTATTTTATTGATGGAACTGGACCTTATACTGGCAATATAAGTGCTTACCAGTTAAAAAAATTAGGGGTTAATTATGTAATAGCTGGACATTCCGAAAAAAGACTTGATGGAGATACTGACAAGCTTATAAACAAAAAAGTATTAAATATTTTATCTAACAATTTACATGTTATTTTGTGTATTGGAGAATCTCTAAAAGACAAAAAAAATAAAAAAACTTTATCTGTAATTAGAAAACAATTAAGTACCTGTCTTAAAGAAGTAAAAAAATCACATAAAATTATTATTGCTTACGAACCTATATGGTCTATTGGTAGCGGTATAATTCCTAGCCCTAAGGAATTAGATAAAACTATAAAATACATTAAACAGTTTTTAAGTAAAAAATTTAAAAATAATAAGTCAAAAATATTATATGGAGGATCTGTAAATCAAAAAAATATAAATATTCTAAAAAATACAAAGGGTATTAATGGTTTTTTAATAGGTGGCGCATCTCAAACTTCAAATAAATTTATTGATATAATAAAAAAAACGATTAATTAAACATTATGGAAAATATTTTACTTGTAATAAACATAATTTTAGCCGCTATTTTGGTAATATTAGTTTTATTGCAAAAATCAGAGGGTGGAGCTTTAGGTATCGGAGTTTCACAAGATAATTTTATGTTTTCAAGAACTGCTGGAAATTTTATGACTAAGGCTACAGCTATTATTGCAACCTTATTTATAATTTGTAGTTTATTATTAACGATTCTTTCTCGAGAAGAAATTAATCCATCATCATCAGTTCTAGATAAAATTGAGCAAAATTCTGATGAAACGCCTGAATTGCCTGAAAATTAATTCTTTTAATTTTTTAAATAATTGATTATAACATAATTCCATGGCGCGATATATTTTCGTTACAGGCGGCGTGGTATCATCTTTAGGAAAAGGTTTATCATCTGCATCACTTGCTTATTTATTAAAATCTCAAGGTTATAAAGTGAGATTAAGAAAAATGGATCCATATTTAAACATAGATCCTGGTACAATGAGTCCATTCCAGCATGGCGAGGTTTTCGTGACAGATGATGGAGCTGAAACTGATTTAGATTTAGGACATTATGAAAGATTTACGAATGTATCTGCGAAAAAAACAGATAATATTACGACTGGAAAGATATATAACGATATTTTAAAGAAAGAAAGAAAAGGGGATTATTTAGGAAAAACTGTACAGGTTATTCCACATGTAACAGATAGAATTAAAGAATTTATAAAAAGCGATATAACAAATGAAGATTTTGTAATATGTGAAATTGGAGGAACAGTAGGAGATATTGAAAGTTTGCCTTTTTTAGAGGCAATAAGACAATTTTCTAATGACAACAAAACTAATAAAAGTTTATTTATTCATTTAACTTTAGTCCCTTATTTAAAATCTTCAGATGAGATTAAAACTAAACCTACCCAACATTCTGTAAAAGAATTACGTAGCATAGGTATTCAGCCTGATATAATTATTTGCAGATGTGAACGATCTATTCCAGTTAGTCAAAAGAAGAAAATTTCTTTGTTTTGCAATGTTTCTATTCAACATGTAATTGAAACAGTGGATGTTAAAACTATTTATGAAGCACCACTAAGTTTTTTTAATCAAAAACTAGACAAACAGGTATTAAAATTTTTTGATTTAAAGCCAAAAAAAATAGTTGATTTAAAACCTTGGAAAAAAATTACAAATATTTTGCTGAAAAATAAACAAAAAGTAAATATTGCAGTTGTTGGTAAATATGTAGATTTAAAAGATGCTTATAAATCTTTAGATGAGGCACTTACTCATGGAGGTATAGAGAATAATGTAGATGTTAATTTGGTAAGAATTGAGTCAGATAAGTTAAATAAAATTAACATTAAAAAAGAATTAAAAAATTCATCAGGACTTCTAATTCCGGGTGGTTTCGGTCAGAGAGGAACATTAGGTAAAATTAATTCAATAAATTATGCTAGAATTCATAAAATACCTTTTTTTGGAATTTGTTTTGGTATGCAAATGGCTGTTATAGAATTTGCAAAAAATGTACTAAAAATTAAAAATGCAGGCTCCACTGAATTAGATAAAAAATGTTTCCCTATAATTGGTTTAATTAATGAATGGAATAAAAATGGTAGACTAATGAAAGGAACAGAGAGCGATCTTGGTGGTACAATGCGATTAGGTTCCTATAATGCAAAATTAAGACATAATTCTTTAGTAAGAAAAATTTACAAGACTTCAAATATTGATGAAAGACATAGACATAGATATGAAGTCAATGTTAATTTAAGAAAAAGATTTGAAAATAAAGGATTAATTTTTTCAGGGATGTCGCCAGATAATAAATTGCCAGAAATAGTTGAGCTAAAAGACCATCCATGGTTCGTTGGAGTTCAATTTCATCCTGAATTCAAATCCAGACCTTTAACACCACACCCATTATTTTCATCTTTTATAAAAGCAGCAAAATTAAGAAAATGAAAAAAAAGATAGTCAATTGTAGAAACTTTAATATTTCAAATAATAGTGCACTAACCCTAATTTCAGGACCATGTCAGATGGAAAGCGAGAAACATGCCTTAAATACTGCTGAAAAATTAATGAAGATTACCTCTGATTTAAAAATTAACTTTATTTACAAAACCTCTTTTGATAAAGCAAACCGCACAAGTTTGCATGGAAAAAGAGGTATTGGATTAGAAAATTCAATAAATATATTTAAGAAAATAAAAGATAATTTAAAAATTCCTGTAATTACAGATGTGCATGATATTGAACAGTGTAAAATTATTTCAGAGGTTGTAGACGTTATACAAATTCCAGCATTTCTCTGTAGGCAAACAGATCTATTAGTTGCAGCATCCAAAACAAAAAAAATAATTAATGTTAAAAAAGGTCAATTTTTAGCTCCATGGGATATGATAAATGTAATAAAAAAAATATCTGAGTCTGGTAACGATAATATATTATTGACTGAAAGAGGTGTTAGCTTTGGATATAATACTTTAGTCTCGGACATGAGGTCTCTTCAAATAATGTCTGAAACTGGTTATCCAGTAATTTTTGATGCAACACATTCAGTGCAACAACCTGGAGGAAAAGGAGACAAAAGTGACGGACAAAGAGAATTTATACACAGTCTTTCGAGAGCAGCTGTTGCAGTAGGAGTTGCAGGTTTATTTATAGAGACACATGAAGACCCAGATAACGCTCCTTCCGATGGACCAAATATGCTTCCTTTAAGTGAATTAAAAGATTTTCTTAATAAAATTATGCAAATAGATAAACTAATAAAATCATATGAGTAAAATAAAAAAAATTGTTGGAAGACAAGTTTTTGATAGTCGAGGGAATCCTACAATCGAAGTTGAAATTTACTCTAAAAATTCAAGTGCTAAATCTATATGTCCGTCAGGAGCATCCACAGGGTCTTATGAAGCTTACGAAAAAAGAGATACAAATAATAAAAATTATTTAGGTAAAAGTGTATTTAAATCGGTAGAAATTGTAAATAAACTTATTAATAAAAAATTAATTAATCAAAATATTCATAATCAGGAAAAAATAGATAATATATTAATAAGACTGGACGGAACAAAGCAAAAAAAAAAATTAGGTGCAAATACTATATTAGCAGTATCTATGGCTACAAAAAAACTTTCATCTAAAATTAAAAAAATTCCATTATATAAAAATTTTTTAATTAAAAAAAATTTTAAATTACCTTATCCATTAATGAATGTAATAAATGGAGGAGCGCATGCTAATAACGGTCTTCAAATACAAGAATTTATGATAAGACCAGATAGAGCAAAATCATTTTCAGAGGCAATTAGAATTTGTTATATAGTAATAAATAATCTAAAAAAATTAATAATTAAAATGGGTCATTCAACATCGGTTGGTGATGAAGGTGGGTTTGCACCTATGATAAAAGATAACGAACTAGCTTTAAAATTAATTAAAAAAGCAATTGAAAATTCAGGCTTTAAACTTGGCTCTGATGTTTCTATTTGTTTGGATGTAGCTGCAAATGAATTAATTAAAAATAATAAATATGCCATTCATTCTAAAAAATACATATCTGTAGATAAAACAATATCAAAATATTTAAAATTAATTAATAGATATAAAATTTTATCTATAGAAGACCCTTTTGGAGAAAATGATTGGACCTCATGGAGCAAGTTAACTAGTAAGATAAATAAAAAAGTTCAAATTGTAGGTGACGATCTCTATGTTACAAATTTAGAGAGATTAAAAGTTGGTTTTTTAAAACAATCTTCAAATGCAATATTAATTAAACTAAACCAGATTGGCACAGTAACAGAAACTCTTGAGGTTATAAAATTTGCAAAAATTATAGGTTTTAGCACTATTATTTCACATAGATCTGGGGAAAGTGAAGATACATTTATTGCAGATTTATGTGTTGGAACGAATTCAAATCAAATTAAAACTGGATCTCTAGCTAGATCAGAAAGAGTTTCTAAATATAATCAATTATTAAGAATTGAGGAAAATTTAAAAAATAATTCAAAAATGAATAGTTTATAAAATGATAGATAAAATTAAAAAAAATTATCTTTTATTAATATTCTCCTTTTTGTTGATTTATTTTTTATACAATGCATTTGGCGGTGAAAGAGGATTGATCTCAAACAATATAAAAAAAAGTAAATTAGACACCCTTAAAAGTGATAAATCAACTTTAGTTAAAGAAATTAAAGAATTAAAACTTAAAAATTCATTGTTAAAAGACAATTTGGATTTAGATTATATTGAAATTCTAATCCGAGACAAATTTATCTTTGGAAAAAGGGGAGAAAATATCTATATAATTAAATATAATGAAAATAAGACACCCAGAAAAAATTAATAAACCAATCAATCCAATTAAAAAAAAACCACATTGGATAAGATCTAAAATAGTTAACTCGAAAGAGTTTTTTATAACCAAAACAATTGTCAATCAAAACAAGCTAAAAACAGTATGCCAAGAAGCTAATTGTCCAAATATTACAGAATGTTGGAGCAAAAGACATGCAACTTTTCTTATTATGGGTGATACATGTACAAGAGCGTGTGCTTTTTGTGATGTTATAACAGGTAAGCCAAAAAGTTTAGATCCCTTTGAACCAATAAAAATTTCAAATGCAATAAAAAAATTAAATCTTAAGCATGCAGTCATAACTTCTGTTAATAGAGATGATTTAATTGATGGCGGAGCAAAACATTTTCGTGAAGTAATAGAGGTTACAAAAAAAAATAATAAAAATACAACAATTGAAGTTTTAACACCTGATTTTCTCAGAAAGGGAGAATCCTACAAAGAAGTTATTAAAGCAAAACCAGATGTTTTTAATCATAATATAGAAACAGTACCAAGTATGTACAGACAGATTAGACCAGGATCTAGATATTTTGGATCACTAGAATTATTAAAAAAAATAAAAGATATTGACGATGAAATATTTACTAAATCAGGAATAATGGTTGGATTTGGTGAAAAAAAAAATGAAATTATTCAAGTTATGGAGGATCTGAGATCTGCTAATGTTGATTTTTTAACTATTGGACAATATTTACAACCATCTCCTAAACATTTTCCTCTTAAAAGATATTATGCACCTGAAGAATTTAAAGAACTTAAGAATATTGCAATCTCAAAAGGCTTCCTTTTAGTTTCCTCTTCACCATTAACCAGATCTTCGTATCACGCTGATGAGGATTTTTTTAAGTTAAGACAAAAAAGAATTTATCAGACTAATGCCAAAGGCGTCTGTTAAAAGATTAATTAATAATAAAAAAAACAAACTTATAGAGTTTGTATTAGACATAGATAAATATCCAGAATTTATTCCGTTCTGTGAAAAATCAAAAGTTTATAGTAGAAAAGAAGATGAAAATATTATTACAATTATTGCTGATTTAACTATAGGCAAAGGTCCATTCAAAGATACATTTAAAAGTGATGTTAAATTTTACAAAAAAAAAGATCATTTGCATGTTGTAAATATTGATGGACCTTTAAATTATATGGAAAATAATTGGAAATTTAAAGAAAATGGAAATTTTACTGAAGTTTTCTTCGATATTGACTTTGAAATTAAAAATAAATTTTTAAATATCTTAATGACGAAATCTTTTCAATACGGTCTTGAAAAAATAGCTGATGCTTTTCAAAAAAGAGCTGAGAAGTTATAATTTATAGTTATTTATTAAAGAGTTTATCATTAATAAAGCCTCTTTAACCGTAGATTTTTGAATTAAATTTCTATTTTTCATTTTGAAAAGTTTTTTCTTTACTATTATCTTTTTTCCCTTCTTAAGCCCTATATAAACTAGTCCAACAGGCTTTGTTTTTGTTCCTCCGCTCGGACCAGCGATACCAGTTATAGATATAGATATATTAGTTTTGCTAATTCTATTCAAATTATTAACCATTGATCTACATGTTTCACTACTTACAGCTCCATACTTTTTAATAGTTTTTTTTGGGACTTTTAGAAATTTAATTTTTGCATCATTTGAATATGTTACAACACCAAATTTAAATGTCTTAGATGATCCACTTTCAGCCGTAATAACACTTGCTAAAAGACCCCCAGTACAGGATTCTGCAAATGAAATTGTCATTTTTTTTTTAATCAATAATTTAACAATACTTGAAGATAATTTTTTCATTTTGCGACAATCATATATAAAACTAATATTGCTACTACGTATAAACCTGCACAGACATCATCCATAATTACACCAAAACTATTTTTAAAATTTTTATCATAGTAGCTTACAGGATAAGGTTTAGTTATGTCGAAAATTCTAAATAAAATAAACATAATGAAATAATATGTTAAAGCATTTGTTTGACTAGTTGGATCGTTATGAGAAATCTCATAAAGACAAATTGGTATAGATTGACCAATAAATTCATCTATAACTACTTCTTTAGGATCTTTGTTGTCTTTATTTTTGATATAAATATTGACAGCAAATAAAGAGATTACAAAAATACCTACTAAAAAAAATAAAAATATTTCAGATTTGATTTGTAAAATTTGAAATAAAAAATATAAAAATATAACTGTAACTAATGACGCGTAACTACCAGGAATTTTTGGCAGCTTCCCAATACCAAATAAGGTAACAAAAACTGTATTAATATATTTAAACATATTTTTTTACTGATACTATAGCTTCACAAGCTATTGCTTTTTCTTTTCCAATTAATCCCAATTTTTCAACAGTCTTTCCTTTTAAATTTATTTGATTTTGTCTTAAATTTAATAAATTAGCTAACGAAATAATTATTTTTTTTCTATATTTAGAAACTTTAGGTTTTTCGCAGATTAGGTTTATATCTATATTTTCTATAGAATATCTGTTTTTATAAAAATTTTCTAAAATTGGTAATAGCATAGTAGTTGATCTAATATTCTTATATTTCTCCTTATCGCTTGGGTAAATACTTCCAATATCTTTTTTTCTTGTAGCACCTAAAAGTCCATCAATAATTGCATGAAGTATAACATCACCATCCGAATGTCCCTGTAAACCAGAGTGGTAGGGAATATTAACCCCACCTAGAAAAAGTTTTTTATATTTTTTTAATCTATGAATATCAAATCCAATTCCATAATAATTTTCAAAATTTGCTCTATTCAAATCACTTTTTTTTGTAATTTTAAAATTATTTTCTTCTCCTTTAATAAATTTTACTTTTAAATTATTTTTAATAAATAATGAGGACTCATCAGTAACTAAGAATTTATTATATTTTGAGAGATCATATAATTTTTTAAAATTAAAACACTGTGGAGTTTGATTTATAATTATATTTTCTTTTTTTAAAATTTCAAAATTCTTTTTATTTTTATTTAGTATTGTTTCTACTGGTTTAGTATAAGGAATTACTGCACTATAATCTTTTAGATATTTATTTAAATTTTTTAATAACTTAATACTAAAATTAGGTCGTGCCGCATCGTGAATAAATACTTTGTTTGGTTTAAACTTTTTTATAAATTTTAAAGCTTTAAAACAGGAAATGTGCCTTAGTTTTCCCCCGTTAATCTCAATAATGTTCTTTTTATCTAAATTATGTATATATTTCTTGTGTTTCCGATTAATTACTAAAATTACTTTTTTAAACAACTTTGATTCTAGCGCTTTATTAATTGAATGTTGAAAAGTTTGAATACCTTTATACATACTATATTGTTTAGGGATTTTTGACCTAAATCTAGTAGAGTTACCTGCTGCGAGTATTATGAAATAATTATTCATTTATTTAATAATTTTTTTCTAATATATCATTAATTTATGATTGCATTCTTAAAAAGAAACATATTTGTAGTTGTCATATTTTTTATAACATTTATTCTAGGTTTTATTACCTTTTTAACTTTTATTGAAAAAAGTTTTATTAATATTAGTGATAAAAACTTAAAATATCTCTTGTTTATTGATATTTTTCTACTTTTGCTATTTTTTCTTCTTATTTTTCTTGAGATAAAAAATTCATTAAAACAAAATATTAATGTAAGAGGATCTATTTCAAATAGAAAGTATATTTTATTTTTCTCACTTTTTACTCTTATTCCATCAATTTTGATATCTATATTCTCATTATTTCTTTTCTCTTTTGCACTAGAAAAATACTTTGATAAAAAAATAACAACTGCTGTAAATAATTCATATGAAATTGCAAAAAAATATGTCGACGAAAAAAGAAATAAAATAGAGTCTGATATAATACTAATAGCATACGATATAGATCAAAATATTAATTATCTTCAAAATAAAAAAAATTTTCAAAATTTTATAAATAATCAAAGATTGTTAAGAAGCTTAGATCAAATTCATATAATTGATCAAAACAAAGATGTGTTTATTTCTTCATCAACTACTACATATTTACCAATAGAAGGCAAAGCTTTAAAAATGGTGTTAAATGACAAAAGACCATTGAAAATAATTAATGCTTACGAAAATAAGTCTGCAGCAATTATTAAATTACCTAAATTTGAAAATAAGTTTCTTTATGTTGTAAAATTTTTAGACAAAGATATTTCAAAATATTTAACTGAGTCAGAAGAGGCAGTTAATTTTTATTATACTGTAGAAGATCAAAGTGTTGGTATAAAAATTTCTTTTGCATTAATTTATATTATAATAGTAAGTTTATTACTATTTTTATCAATTACAATTGCAATTAGATTTTCCTCTAGATTCTTTATATCTATAAATAATCTTATTTCTGCATCAAAAGAGATTGGAAAAGGAAATATAGATATAAAAGTCCCAGAGGTAAAAGCTGATAAGGAGATAGAATTACTAAATTCAAATTTTAACTCAATGATCCAAAGACTTAAGCATCAACAAGAAAAACTATTAATTTCAGAAAGACATGAGGCATGGAGTAGCGTTGCAAGAAAATTAGCTCACGAAATCAAAAACCCTTTGACACCCATTCAATTAATAATTGATAATTTAAGATCGAAATATCTTAATAATCTTAAGGGTGAAAATAAAGAAAAGTATGAAGGCAATTTAAATATTATTAATAATCAAATCAAGCAAATAGAAAACTTGGTTAATGAGTTTTCTGATTTTGCGAGAATGCCTAAACCATTAATGAAAGAAAATAATTTAAATAATATAATAATCAATAATATTAAATTATTAGATAAGCTAGATAAAAAAATTCAAATAAATTTTAAGACAAATAAAAAATTAAATATTATTTTTTTATGTGATTTAGAACAAATGAATCGAGTTTTTTTTAATCTTATAAAAAATTCAATAGATAGTATTTCGGAAAAATACTTTAAAAACACTGATTTTAAAGGCATAATTAATATAGAAATTTTCAAAAGAAATGAATATATAGATGTATTAATAACCGATAATGGAACAGGTTTTAAAAATAAAAAAAAAGAAGAATTAATTAAACCATATTTTACAACAAAAAAAAATGGATCAGGACTTGGTTTATCGATAGTTAATAAAATAATAACAGATCATAATGGAGAGTTAAAATTCTCAAACTATAATGATGGTGCAAAAATACAAATCAATTTTAATTTGAACTAATATGTCTACAGAAATACTTATTATTGATGATAATACTGAAATTAGAACTATCCTCGAAGAAATTTTAATTGATACAGGTTATATAACAAGATTGGCTGCTAACTACGATCAAGCTTTAACAGAAATTGATAAAAAGCTTCCTGACGTAGCAATAATAGATGTAAAATTAGATAAAAGTGATAATGATGGAATAGAATTACTAAATCACATTAAAAATAAAAATAAGGATATACCAGTGATTATAATATCTGGTCATGCCAATATTGAGATGGCAATTAAATCCTTAAAATCTGGTGCATTTGAATTTATTCAAAAACCATTTGATAAAGAAAGATTAGTTAATTTTGTACATAGGGCAGTAGAGAACATAAATCTAAAAAATGAGAATAAAAGTTTAAGATCAAAATTATTTCACTCATTTGATTTAGTTGGTAAAAGTCAAAATGTGCAATCAATCAAAGACCAAATAAATAAATTAGCCATTTCTGACAGTAGAATATTTATTACTGGTCCTACTGGATCTGGAAAAGAGCTTATAGCAAGAAAAATACATAAAAAATCTAAAAGGTTTAAAGGTCCTTTTGTAATTCTAAATGGTGCACTATTAGACGTTAAAAAATATGAAGAAGAACTATTTGGTGAAGAGAAAAAAGATGGATCAATACTTTATGGTGCGCTTGAAAAGGCTTCAGGAGGTTTTTTGTTAATAGATGAAGTAACAGAAATTCCATTAGAGACACAGTCAAAGATATTAAGAGTTGTAATAGATCAAAAATTTAAAAGAATTAATGGAAATCATGATATAAAAACAGACGTAAGAATTTTGTGCTCAACAAGTAAAGAAATAAAAAGAGAGATTGATCAAGGCCATTTTAGAGAAGATTTGTATCATCGTCTAAATGTTTTTAATATTAATATAGAACCACTTTCTAAAAGATTAGAGGACATACCTTTATTAGTAGAATATTTTTCAAAAGAAATATGCAAAAATTACAATAGAAGAGAATTTATAATAAATGATCATAACTATTTACTTAATTATAATTGGCCTGGAAATGTGAGGGAACTTAGAAATTTAATTGAAAGAATAGCTATATTAGACACAAACAACGATCAAATAAAGATTTTAGAAATTATCAAAGAATCTGTCTCAAAATCTTCACAGGAAGTCTTTTCTATATCAGACAATCTTTCTGTTCCATTAAGAGAAGCAAGAGAAAATTTTGAAAAAGAATATTTAACAACACAATTAAAAAAATTTGGTGGCAATATATCTAAAACAGCTAAATTTGTCGGAATGGAACGATCAGCATTACATCGTAAATTAAAATTATTGGGTGTATCAGATATAAATTAGATGAATATTATTATCTGTGGAGCTGGAAGAGTTGGTTATACAATTTGTAAGTTATTAAGTGATCAAGGCCACTCTATAACCGTAATTGATCAATCAAGTGAGGATATACAAAAAATAACAGAAAATTTAGATGTTAAGGCAATTGTAGGTAAGGCCACTTCTCCTGAAATTCTTGAAAAAGCAGACTCAAAAGATGCCGATATGATTATATCTGTAACAAAAAACGATGAAATAAATATGCTTATTTGTCAAATAGCTTATTCAGTTTTCAAAATTCCAAAAAAAATTGCACGTATAAGATCACAAGAATACTTAAATAAAAAGTATTCCTCAATGTTTGGAAAAGAAAGTTTACCAATAGATTTTATCATATCCCCAGAACTCGAAATTGCAAAATCAATTCAAAGAAAGCTGGAAGCACCAGGTGCTTTGGATAATATACCTTTTGCAGAAAATAAAATTAGGTTATTAGAAATATTAATAGAAACCAATTGTCCAATAGTTGGTACCAAATTAAATGAAATTACCAAAAAATATCCAAATTTAAATGCAAATATATTGGGGGTAGTTAGAGATGAAAAATTTGTATTCCTAAAAAAAAATGATGTAATGAATGTCAATGATAAAGCTTATGTAATAATAAATTCAATGCAATTGAAAGAGACACTTGAGGCTTTTGGACACAATGAGAAAATTTCAAACAAAATTTTAATAATTGGTGGAGGAAATATTGGATTTAACTTGGCAAAAAATTTAGAAAACAGTCAAGACTCAGTACGAATAAAGATTATTGAAAAAAATAAAGATAGAGCAGAATTAATAGCTAATGAGCTTAATAATACAATTGTAATAAATGGAAATGGTTTAGATGAAAATATATTAGAGGAGGCAAATTTAGATGAGGTCGAGACCGTTCTCGCTTTAACAAATGATGATGAAGATAATTTAATGGTAAGTGTTTTAGTTGAAAAGTTTTCAAAAAATAAAAGAACAATGGCATTAGTAAACAAACCTAATTATTCATTGCTACAATCATCGCTTAAAATTGATGATTTAATAGATCCTAGAATGGATACTGTATCAACAATTTTAAAACATATTCACAAAGGTACAATTGAAACAGCTTACACAATTTTAGACGGCAAATATGAAGTTATTGAAGCCGATATTGTAGAAACATCAGAACTAATTAATAAAGAATTAAAACAAGCTAATTTACCAGAAGAAATACGTATTGGCGCAATATTAAGAAAAGATAAAATTCTAATACCCAGATCAAACACTAAATTTGAAAAAGGTGACACTGTTGTTTTTTTATGTAACAGTGATCAAATTTCTTTTGTAGAAAATATTTTTCGAATTAGTTCAATTTAATTAATGTCTAAATACAGTCTTATTGCTCTTGGAACTTTTTTTCTATTAATTTCTTTTTTACTTTTTTTAAATATTATTTATTCATATTATTTTAATTTCTATCTAAATATTAATGGTTATTTACCATCAATGATAATCTCAATATTTGTTGGCATGATTTTGATTTTTTTCAGAAAAAAATATATTTATAATTCAATTTATTGGAAAATATTTATTGTACTTATAGGATATTTATTTTTACCAATTGTTATCGCATTACCGTACTACTTTAGTATTTATAATATATCTATATTAGATAGTTATTTTGAGGCGGTTTCTGGATTTACTTCAACTGGATTTACAATTTTTGAAAGTGTAAAGTACCTTGATCCAAGCATTCTTATTTGGCGGTCCACATCCCAGTGGATTGGTGGATTATATTTTCTTTTTTCCATAATTTATCTAATTGATATATTTGATGAAAATTTAAAAAAATCCTTAACTAATTTTATTTCATTCGATTCTAGTGAATTTTTAAAACAGGCTTTTAAAATTTTAAGTATATATATTTTTCTTACATTATTAATATTTATATTTTTAAAATTAATCAATTTTAGAAATTTTGATGCATATAATTTTTCTTTAACAATAATATCCTCTGGTGGTTTTAAACCTATAGATTATTTAAATCCTCTGTTAGATAATGATATAAAAATCCTAATTTTCTCTTTTACGCTTTTATTTTCTTTTTTTAGTATTTTTCTTGTATACAATTTAATATTTTTAAGAAAAAGAAATCTTAACTTTTTCACAGAAGACTTTTATTTATTAGCCTTTCTTATATTTGTTATATTTTTATTTTTTATATTAAGTGGAAGTGAAAATTTCACAAATTTTGTTTTTGCTATTACTAGTAGCGTATCAAATATTGGAATATATTTTTCGAAATTCGACAATAATTACTCATTAGTTTTGTTAATACTTGTTATTATAGGTGGGTCTTTTTTTTCTACTAGTTCAGGACTAAGATTTTTTAAAATTTATACACTTTTAAAATTTTCTTTTAACGAATTACTTTCT
>CACFYR010000012.1 GCA_902570505.1 uncultured Pelagibacteraceae bacterium
CACCTAAGCTACTATCTTCTTCATCTCCTACTGGCTTCTCTAACGAAACGGGCTCTTTAGAAATTTTTAAAACTTTTCTAACTTTTTCAAGTGGCATTCTTAATTTTTTTGCCAATTCCTCTGGAGTGGCTTCTCTTCCAAATTCGCTTAAAATTAATCTTTGTGTTCTAACAATTTTATTTATTGTCTCTATCATGTGAACTGGAATTCGAATAGTTCTAGCTTGGTCTGCTATAGATCTCGTAATTGCTTGTCTTATCCACCAAGTTGCGTAAGTTGAAAATTTGTAACCTCTTCTATATTCAAATTTATCAACTGCCTTCATTAAACCAATATTTCCTTCTTGAATTAAATCTAAAAATTGAAGACCACGATTAGTATATTTTTTAGCAATTGATATTACTAATCTTAAATTAGCTTCAACCATCTCTTTCTTAGCTATTCTAGATTCTTTTTCACCTTTTTGAATTCTACTAACAAGTTTTTTATAATCAGTTACGGAAATACCGATTTTATTACTAATTTCAATTAATCTTTCACGAATATTTGAAAACTCTTGTTTATTTTTTTGAAAAAATTTTTTCCAAGTTTCATTTGTATCTAAAAAGTTTTTTAAATTTGGATTAATCTCATTACCAACATAAAACTTTATAAATTCATCTCTTGATATTTTATTATTTAATGCGAGCCTTAACAAAGTGCCCTCAAATGATAAAATTTTCTTATTTTCAACATAATGTTTCTGAACTAATTCCTCGAGCACAGAAGGTGATAATTGTAAAGATTTTATGTCATCTAAAATGCTATCTACTATTTTTTTATAATTTTTTTCTTTTGAAACAGAAAATGATATTGAATTAAGAACACAGTGTAGTTTATCTTTTTGATATTTAATTAACTTAATATAATTTTTTGAAAGGTTATTAACAGTTTCTAAGACTTTAGGTTTAATTTCACTTTCCATTGCTGCAAGAGTAGGGTTAAACTCGTCATCTGAGTTATCATTGCTTTCTGAAACTTTTTCTTTACTTTCATTATTTTCATTTTCATCATTTTTTTTAGCTTTGTTGGAGCTAGTATTTTCTTCATCCTCCATATAATTTGTATCAATATCAATTATCTCTCTCACGAGAATTTCATCTTTTTGCAGTTTATCATTCCATTCAAAAAATTGATTAGCTGTAATAGGACTTTGTGAGAGTGCATTTAACATTACATCTTTGCCTGCTTCAATTCTTTTTGCTATAGCTATTTCTCCTTCTCTCGAAAGAAGCTCTACCCCACCCATTTCTCTTAAATACATTCTTATAGGGTCGTCACTTTTTTCTAAAGATTTTCCCTCTTCTTTTGATGAGCTATCTTTTTTTTTAATTACTTTATAATCAGATTTTTTTTCAACGAGAGATATATTTTCGTCAAGAATATGCACAAATGCTTGGCACAAATTTTCTTGTGATAAATTTCTTTTTCCTAGTGATTTATTTAACTCTTCATGAGTAATGAAGCCTCTATGGACCCCACGGCCCATTAGTCTAGCAAAAGATTTAGTTATAATTCTTTCCACGATAAAATTTCCAAGATTTATATAATATTTAATTTAAAAAAATCTATTTAAAATTTGGCCTATTTAATTGGTTTTTTGCAATTTTTTAAGCTCCTTTAGCTCATTAAAAGTACTTTCATTAAAATCCTTTGAAAATTTCGCCTCTAGCTCCTCAATTCTCTTCTCAAGCTCATAGTTTTTTAGATCTCTTTTAATTTCTTGGTACGCTTTAATTATATCCTCTTTTTTTGTTTCAACTTTTTCTAAAATATATCTTACAGATGAAAATCTATTAATTTTTTCGATTATTTGATTATCGATCTCCATTTTTTCTATGCTTATTTCTGAACTAGATTTTAATTTTTCATATATTTTATTAAATATAACAATATTTTCATTAGTAAATAATTTGACATTCTCTACCAAATCAAAATTATCTTTGAAAATTTTTAAATTATTCAAAATTATAGACAAAAAATTTATCTCTTTTACCTCAATTGACGATAAAGACTTTCTCTCATTATATTTGTTCTGGGTTATTTTAAGGCTTTTATAGTTTGATGAATAATTTTTTGTATTTTTTGATTTTGTATGGGGTGTTAACTCTGAAATTTTCTCTAAAAAAAATTCTAAAACATATTTTTTAATTAATTCATCCTTAATAGAATTACCTATATTTCTTAATTTTTTTTCAAAAATTGCTAAAGAAGACGGATTATTATCTGTTTTACTAATGTATTTTTCAAAAATAAACTCATGAATAGATATTAAATTTAATTTTGTAAATTCATCAAATTTATTTTTGCCATATTTATTTACAAAGGTATCTGGATCCTCACCCTCTGGCAAAAACAAAAAAGAAATTTTTTTATCTGGCATCAAATTCATAATCGAGTTTTCAGCTGCTCTTAAGGCAGCTGCATGTCCGCTTTTGTCGCTATCAAAACAAATTACTACATGATTAAAGAATTGATTTAGAGTTAATATTTGTTTTTCTGTTAAAGCCGTACCAAGATTGGCAACTACATTTTCAATTCCATTTTTATAGAGTCCTATTACGTCCATATATCCTTCTACAATATATACAAATTCAGAACTATTTGATCGAGACCTAGCTAAGTTTAAATTATATAAATTTGATCCTTTTTTAAAAAAAGGTGTTTCCGGAGAATTAATATACTTTGCTAGGTACTCTTTATTTTCTATTATTCGTCCACCGATTGCTATTGGATTGTTAGATATGTTGTTAATTGGAAAAATTAATCTATTTCTAAATCTATCAACAAATATTTTTTTCTTCTCATCATAGTAAAATAATCCAGTATCTTTTAATATTTTTTCACCAAATTCCTTCTCAAACTCGTTATATAATGATGTATTATAATCTATATAACCTAATTGAAATTTTTTAATTGTATTAATATCTAAATTTCGAGAAGACGCATATTTGTTTACTTTATCATATTTATTGTTAATTAAATTTTCATGACATATTTTTACATACTTTTGAAAAACAGAAATATAATCTTTAAATTTTTTTTGTCTTATTTCATCATCTTTTGAAAATGTATAAGGCCTCATTCCAGCTAAGTTAGCAAGAGCTTTGACACTTTCTCCAAATTTTAAGTTTTGCGTTTTCATTAAGAAATCAAAAATATTTCCATGCTCACCAGTACTAAAACAATGATAAAATCCTTTTTCATCGTTGACTGTAAATGAAGGTGTCTTTTCGTTTTTAAATGGCGATAATCCAACAAATTCTTTTCCTCTTTTTTTTAATTGAATTGTTTTAGAAACCACGCTTGATACTTTTAATCTTGTTTTAATTTCTTCTAAATATTCCTTGGGATACTTCATTGATTATTTAAAATTTCTTTTATAATTTTTCCTGCTATAGAAAAATCAATGCTATCTGAATGATTTTTTTTAAGTTCCCCCATAATCTTTCCCATATCTTTCACGCTTTTAACCTCTAACTTTGAAACCAGGGATGAACATAATTTTTTTGTTTCTTCCTCTGAAAATTGTTTTGGGAGATAAGCTGACAATATATCTATTTCATTTTGCTCAATTTTTAATAAATCGTCTCTGCTATTTTTTTTATAAACCTCTATCGATTCGTTTCGTTGTTTAATCATCTTTTTTAAAAGCTTTGAAATATCAGAGTCGTCAGTATCTTTTTTGTTTGGACCTGATCTGTTTGCAATATCCAAGTCCTTTATGCCAGACAGAATTAACCTATAAGTTGATATTTTGTTTTTATCCTTTGATTTAACTGCAATTTTATATTCAGTTTCTATTTTTTCTCTTAGAGACATTTTGAATGTTAACTTAATCTAAAGTCAAAATTGTTCAAAAGAAAAAATTGTTTTTTTTCAATTTTGTTATACATCTCTTGTGAATATTTTGGTTATGTAGTAATAACCTTTAACTCATGAGTTGTAATTGATTAAAAAACAAAAAAATTACTTCAAAAAAAACACTATAAAAAATTCAGGTATTCTAGTCCTTGATAATAAAACCTTTTTTAAAGGGATTGGTCTTGGGTATGACGGTACTGCAACTGGAGAAGTTTGTTTTAATACATCGTTAACAGGATATCAGGAAATTATATCTGATCCCTCTTATGCTGGTCAAATAATTAACTTTACCTTCCCACATATAGGCAATGTAGGAACGAATAATGAGGATTTAGAGTCAGACAAAATTTGGACAAGAGGGGTCATATTTAATTCTGAGATAACAAACCCTTCAAATTATCGATCACTAAGCCATTTAGATCTTTGGTTAAAAAAAAATAAAGTAGTTGGTCTAACTGGAATTGATACTAGAAGTCTTACTAATTTTATTAGAGAAAAGGGAGCACCAAAGGGAACTATATCTGTAAATAAGAATGGTAATTTTAATATAAAAAAATTAACAAATCTCTCTATTAAGTGGCCAGGTTTAAATGGCTTAGATCTTGCTAAAGAGGTCACAACAAAAAAAACTTACAAATGGAAAGGCTTACAGACATGGAAAAAAGGATTAGGTTATAAAAAATCAATTAAAAATAATTTAATAATAGTAGCAATAGATTTTGGTATAAAAAAAAATATTCTTAGATATTTCTCAAATTATAACTGCGAAGTAAAGGTAGTTTCTTGTGACTTGTCTTCAGAAAATATTATTAAATATAAACCCCACGGAATATTTCTATCTAATGGACCTGGTGATCCCGCTGCTACCGGAAAATACGCTATTCCATTAATTAAAAAACTTATTAATAAAAATATACCTATATTTGGGATTTGCTTAGGACACCAATTGTTAGGTCTAGCCTTAAACGCAAAGACAAAAAAAATGAAACTTGGCCATAGAGGTGCTAATCATCCCGTTAAAAATTTGTTAAATGGAAAGGTGGAAATCACTAGCCAAAATCATGGATTTGAAGTTGTGGAAAAAAGTCTTCCAAAAAATGTGGAGGTAACACATAAATCTTTATTCGATAATTCTGTCGAAGGTTTAAAATTGAAAAACAAACCAATTTTTTCTGTTCAATATCATCCTGAGGCAAATCCAGGTCCACAAGATAGCAAATACCTATTCGATCTATTTATAAAAGAAGTTAAAAACTATGCCAAAAAGAAAAGATATTAAAAAAATTTTAGTTATCGGTGCTGGGCCCATAATAATTGGTCAGGCCTGTGAGTTTGATTATTCTGGTACTCAAGCATGTAAAGCATTAAAAGACGAAGGATTTAAAGTAATACTAATAAATTCAAATCCTGCAACAATAATGACTGATCCAGGTGTTGCAGACAAAACTTATATTGAACCTATAACAATTGAAGTCCTTGAAGAAATTTTAAAAAAAGAAAAGCCTGATGCAATATTGCCTACAATGGGTGGACAAACTGCTCTTAACCTAGCAATAAAAGCTGAAAAATCAGGACTGCTAAAAAAATATAAAATTGAGCTTATAGGAGCAAAATCTTCAGCAATAGCGAATGCCGAAGATAGAAAAAAATTTCGTAAAAATATGTCTGAAATTGGTATTGACCTACCTAAATCTGAGATAATAAATAAATTTTCAGATGCATCAAAATGTTTAAAAAAAATTGGACTTCCTGCAATAATAAGACCTTCTTTTACTTTGGGTGGTCTCGGTGGAGGAATAGCAAAAACCAAAGAGGAGTACTACAAAATTGTTAGGGAAGGAATGCATGAGTCCCCTCAAAATCAGGTTTTAATTGAAGAATGTTTAGAGGGTTGGAAAGAATATGAAATGGAAGTTGTAAGAGATAAAAAAGATAACTGCATCATTATTTGTTCAATCGAAAACGTGGATCCGATGGGTATACACACTGGTGACTCTGTTACTATTGCTCCGGCCCTTACTTTAACTGACAAAGAATATCAAGTTATGAGAAATGCATCTATCGCATGTTTGAGAAAGATTGGAGTTGAAACTGGAGGATCAAATGTTCAATTTGCGATTAATCCAAAAAATGGAAGAATGGTCATAATTGAGATGAACCCTAGAGTTTCAAGATCATCAGCTCTTGCATCTAAAGCAACGGGTTTCCCGATAGCAAAAGTAGCAGCGAAATTAGCTGTTGGATATACTTTAGATGAATTGAATAATGAGATCACAAAAGTTACTCCTGCCTCTTTTGAACCTACTATTGATTACGTGGTCACCAAAATTCCAAGATTTACTTTTGAAAAATTTAGCGAGACCAAAGCAATTTTAGGAACTTCAATGAGATCAGTAGGAGAAGCTATGGCTATAGGAAGGAATTTTAAAGAATCACTTCAAAAAGCTTTGGTTTCTTTAGAAATTGGTTTGTCAGGATTAGATGATATTTTTAATTTAAAAAAAAGTGAAATCTTAAAAGACTTAAAAAAAAATATTCCTAATAAATTACTTTTAGTAGCTGAGGCTTTTAGAAAAAAAGTACCATTTAAAAAAATTCAAAGATTGTCTAAAATTGATCCTTGGTTCTTAAATCAAATAAGAGATTTGGTGGAGGAAGAAGAAAAAATAATAAAAAAAGGATTACCTAATACTTTTGAGGAATTTAATAGAATTAAATCCTTGGGATTTTCTGACAAAAAACTCTCAAAATTATCAGGTGTTGAAGAAAAAACTGTAAAAATTAAAAGAACCGCTCTCAAAGTCTTTCCAGTTTTCAAAAAAGTTGATACTTGCGCAGCTGAATTTAAATCATTTACACCTTATATGTACTCAACATATCAAAGAAATTTTTCATTTAGAACTGAATGTGAAGCAAACCCCTCAAAAAAGAAGAAAATTATTATTATTGGTGGTGGACCTAATCGTATAGGTCAAGGTATCGAATTTGACTATTGTTGTTGTCAGGCAAGTTACTCTTTAAAAGAGTCTGGATATGAAACCATTATGATAAATTGTAATCCTGAGACAGTATCCACTGACTACGATACGAGTGATAGATTATATTTTGAGCCATTAATTGAAGAATATGTCGAAAATATAATTTTAAAAGAAAAGTCAAAAGGTAATCTTGTTGGTATAATTGCACAATTTGGAGGTCAAACACCAATAAAACTTGCTAAGTTTTTACACGAAAATTCACTCCCTATATTAGGAACTCAATATCAATCAATTGATTTAGCTGAAGACAGGGACAGATTTAGAGAATTGTTAATTAAGTTAAATTTAAAACAAGCTGAAAGTGGCATAGCAAATAATTATACTGAAGCTTTACAAATTGCTGAGAAAATCGGTTTGCCACTTATTGTAAGACCTTCGTATGTATTGGGCGGTAGAGCTATGGAAATAGTTTATGAAGAGAAACAATTAGATAATTTTATAAAAGAAGCATTTAAAGCATCCGAAGAAAATCCAATTCTTATAGACAAATTCATTGACAATGCAATGGAAGTAGACGTTGATGCTATTTCTGACGGCAAAGATGTTTATGTAGCAGGCATTATGCAACATATTGAAGAGGCAGGAATACACTCAGGCGACTCAGCTTGCTGTCTTCCACCAATTTCAATAAAAGAAAATTTATTAAAAGAATTAAAAATTCAAACAAGAAAACTTGCTCTCTCATTAAAAGTGGTGGGTTTTTTAAATATACAATTTGCAATTAAAAATGACGAAATTTATGTAATAGAAGTCAATCCACGAGCAAGTCGAACTGTGCCTTTTGTATCTAAAGCTAATGGAGAGCCATTAGCAAAAATTGCGTCTAAAATTATGGCGGGTGAAAAACTGTCAAAATACAAACTGAAATATAAAGTAAATAAAATGTTTGCTGTTAAAGAGGCTGTTTTTCCTTTTAATAAATTTCCAGACAGTGATGTTTTGTTAGGTCCTGAGATGAAATCAACAGGAGAGGTAATGGGATTTGACAAAGACTTCGGGATGGCTTTTGCAAAAAGTCAAATTGCATCCTCTAATTTTTTACCGACTAAAGGCATGGCTTTCTTATCAGTAAAAAATTCACATAAGGAAGAGGTAATTAATCTTGCTAAAAAATTAATAAAAATAGGGTTTACACTGTCAGGCACTAAAGGAACAGCAGAAGTTTTAAAAAGAAATAGAATGAAATGTAAAACTATCAATAAAGTAAGTAGTGGAACACCCCATATAGTTGATGTGTTAAACTCAAAAAAAATTGCCTTAGTAATTAATACGGGTGGTGGGAACAGTGAAACAAGGATAAATGATGCTAAAGCACTAAGAAGAGCAACATTAATTAATAAAGTTCCTTACTGTACTAATATGTCTACTGCTTATGCTTGTTTAAAAGGTATAGAGGCTTTAAAAATAAAAAAATTAAAAGTATTTTCTCTTCAGAAGAATTAAAAAACTTTCCAATCTGTTGGAAAAGTAACGTAATTAACTTGTAAACATCTTCTCTCTTTCACAATTTCTTTTTTTTCCATTCCGTGCCATGTGTTTGGACCACTTGAAAAAAAATATCCGTAATTATGTTTATAAGGCACAGTTTTAATTTTTTTTAGATTTTCATCGTAAAAATCTGTTCCCAAGGTTTCACTTTCATTTTCATTGTTAACAAACAATAAACATGAAAGTAATTTTTCTTTAATGTCACAATGAGGTTTCAACCAAAAGCCTTTTCTATCACAGATAACCTCAACTCTCACATAGGAGTTTGATAAATCTTTGTTTATTAATTCTGATATTTTTGAGTGGGTTTCCTTTTGCTGTAATTCATTAATAAAATTTGAAAGTCCTGGAAAATCTTTTGAATTTTCTTTAGTTACAAAACATCTAAACTTTAATGCTTTACCACCCGAAGTAATTCCTTCTCTAAATTTACCTTCTCCACCATCAATTGCCCTTGTTCCATCATATTCTAATTTATGTTCATTTGGGTTAGCAATATCTGCATTTATAATCTCATTAATCGCCTCCTCTGATAATGGGTTATTTAGTTCCCAATGAGTAAAAGGTTTATCAAATTTATTCGAATTACTTGTTAATGATTTTAAAAAAGACATTTATTTTAAATTAATTAATTTTGCTATTCTATTTGCTTCATCTAACTTTTCATAGCTCCAAGTTTCTAATTTGTCATCTAATTTTCTTAATATATTCATATTTTCAAATAATTTTCTGAAATCTTGAAATCTTTTATCATTTCTATTGGTTTCAATCATTGCGACATAAACCGGTTTTCCTGTTAATGCAGCTTCGGAAATCATTGAACTAGAATCACACGTTACAACAATATATTTTGCCAAACATAGTGCTGATAAATATGCTTTCTTATCCACAGTTTCTATAATTGTTGTATCTTTAACAAGTTTTGATTTTGCTAATGAGACTGTTTCTTTTGGCGTTCTATTAGAAGGTATAACAATTAGATTGAGATTATTTTTTTCTGTTAAATTTTTTATTTTAGAAAATATAGATTTAATATTCTGAGTTGAATAATTATAATATTTCGTAGGTCCACCTAAAATTAAAGTTAAAGTATCTTTTTTTAAATTTATTTTATTTTGAATGTAACCCCTAGAATTTTCTATTTCTTTTATTGTCAAATAATGTAGTGCACCTTTGGAGGAAATAACATTTTTGCCTGATATTCCATCATGCTCAGGTGCAATAATATAGTTAAAATTGTTAAAGGAAACTTTAGGATTTTGTATATGTATATTTATAATATTTTTTATTGAATTTTTTTTTAAATAAATTGATGGAATAACACTTTTTCTTCCACATGATATAATTATATCAAACTCATTCTCAATATGGTTTTTAAAAATATATTTTTTTACAGGAGTTAAAGATGGGGGAATCAGTTTCCAAAAATTATTCAATTCAATTTTCTCGTGAAAATATTCTAGGTCCAATGCTTTAGCCAAACCCTCTACTTGGCTAATCATTCCATGTAATCCTTCGGTTAATAATAACCCTTTTAATTTACTCATTTATCACTATATAAACTTGTATGTCAGAAAAACCAACTAAACATACAAAAGTGTTAATAATTGGATCCGGTCCTGCCGGATACACTGCAGCAGTTTATGCAGCAAGAGCAATGCTAAAACCAGTATTAGTGTATGGTTCTGAGCCAGGTGGACAACTTACTACAACCACTGATGTAGAAAATTACCCAGGTTTTGCAAAAGCTATACAAGGACCATGGTTAATGGAGCAAATGAAAGAGCAAGCTCATGCGGTTGGTACAGAAATGATTGAGGATCATATTTCATCTGTAAACTTAAAATCAAAACCTTTTGAAGCAGTTGGAGACGGTGGTCAGAAATATACTGCGGATTCAATAATTATTTCTACTGGTGCGCAAGCAAGATGGCTTAACTTAAAGTCAGAACAAGAATTTAGAGGATTTGGTGTATCAGCATGTGCAACATGTGACGGTTTTTTCTTTAAAGATAAAGAGGTTGCTGTTGTTGGAGGTGGAAATGCTGCTGTTGAAGAAGCAATGTTCTTAACAAAATTTGCATCTAAAGTAAAATTAATTCATAGACGAGACAAATTAAGAGCTGAAAAATTATTACAAACTAAATTGATGGAAAATAAAAAGATAGAAATAATATGGGATAGTGTAGTTGAAGAAGTAATTGGTGATGACAATCCTAAAAATGTAAAAGGTATTAAAATTAAAAATGTTAAAACAAATAAAGTAATTGAGATGAATTTAGATGGAGTTTTTATTGCAATTGGGCATGATCCTGCAACAGAATTATTTAAAGACCAACTTGAAATGGATAACGAAGGGTATTTAGTAACAAAATCCGATTCAACTGAAACCAATGTTCCTGGAGTTTTTGCGGCTGGAGACGTAAAAGATAAAGTTTTTAGACAAGCTGTAACAGCTGCTGGTATGGGTTGTATGGCAGCATTAGAGGCAGAAAAACACCTCTCACACAATTAAATAAATGTCCTGCAAAGTATTATTAACTGGAATTAGTGGATGGATTGGTAAACATATAGCTATACAATTGCTTAAGGATGGTCATCATGTTGTTGGAACTGTTAGAAATAAAAACTTAATTGAGTCTACAAAACAAACTTTAAAAAGCAAAGATACACCTTTAGAAAATTTATCTTTTGTTGAATTAGATTTATTAAAAGATGAAGGTTGGGACGAGGCTGCAAAAGGATGTAGATATACAATGCATGTTGCATCTCCGTTTCCAATAAAGGTTTCTAAAGATAGACAAAAATTAGTGCCTACAGCTAAAGACGGAACTTTAAGAGTTTTAAAAGCAAGTATTAATGCAGGCGTTGATCAGATAATTTTAACTTCATCTATAGTTGCAATGTTCAGAAAACCAAATCGGACAAGTCCATACTCTTTTGGGGAAAATGATTGGACTGATATTAATTGGGAAAAAGGTGTTAGTGATTATTTTTTATCAAAAACAGTTGCAGAAAAAGCAGCGTGGAATTTTATGGAAAACAAAGGTTTAAAAGATAAATTAACTGTTATTAATCCTGGAGGAGTTTTTGGAGATGCGCTTGATAGTAAAAAAAGCACATCTATAGAATATGTAAAACAATTTTTAAAAGGTAAGTTTCCTGCAGCACCAAAATGGGGAGTTTTAATTTCGCATGTTGAGGACGTAGCTAAATCACATGTTGTCTGCATGGGAAAAACGGGAGTGGGAGGTCGAAGAATAATTGTTGGAAGAGATGTTAAAACTTTATTAGAATTATCAAATATAATGGCAGAGGCTCTGCCAGATTATGCAAAAAAACTTCCAAGAAGAGAATTGCCGAATTTTATGGTTAAATTGATCAGCTTAATAGACTCAAGTGCAAAAACTATGATACCCGATTTACAAATTGTTATGCAAACAGACACTTCTTACTCAGAAAATTTACTAGGAATGAAATTCAGATCTGCAGAAAGTGCAATGTCTGAAGCTGCAAAGTCAGTTGTTAGACTTGGCTTAGTTTAATATATGACTACCAGCTAATCCAGATGTCCCGAAAACCAAAGCTATTTCTATTTTT
The DNA here is from genome assembly GCA_902570505.1 of uncultured Pelagibacteraceae bacterium. GTDB lineage: Bacteria > Pseudomonadota > Alphaproteobacteria > Pelagibacterales > Pelagibacteraceae > Pelagibacter. The sequence goes on from CACFYR010000012.1 coordinate 12,030, forward strand.
TTAATTTAAATTCTCACAAAAGTCTTTAATTCTTTTTAAGGCAACTTTTAAATTTTTCATTGAAGTGGCATATGAAATTCTAAAATATCCATCTAATCCGAAAGCTGAACCTTGAACAACAGCAACGTTTGCTTTTTCCAATAATTTTTTAACAAAATCACTATCTTTTTTTAAATTATTTTTTTTTCCTAATAGTTTTTTACAATTTGGAAACACATAAAATGCACCATTTGGTTTTAAGCAATTTATACCTTTTATAGAATTTAAAGATTTTACAACAAAATCCCTTCGTTCTTTAAAAGATTTTGCCCTAGTTTTAATAAATTTTTGAGTTCCATTTAATGCTTCTACAGATGCAGCCTGACTTATTGAGGATGGATTTGAAGTTGATTGCGATTGAATTTTTCTAATAGCATTTATTATTTCTTCTGGGCCCGCTGCATATCCAATTCTCCAACCTGTCATAGCATATGATTTGCTAACACCGTTCATTGTTAAAACCCTATTTTTAAGTTTAGGAATTTGAGCAATTGTAAAAAATTTAAAATTATCATATCTAACATGCTCGTATATATCATCACTTAAAATAAAAATTTTTTTATTTCGTAAAAGAATTTTTGATAATTTTAATATTTCGTTTTTCGTATACCCAGAGCCAGTTGGATTTGAAGGTGAATTAAGAATTAGCCATTTAGTCTTTTTCGAAATAGCCTTTTTTAATTTTTGTGGTGTGAGCTTAAATCCATCTTTTTCATCGCATTTTACAAATTTAGGTTTTCCACCTGCTAGGAGAACCATGTCTGGATATGAAACCCAGTATGGAGCTGGAATAATTACTTCATCTCCCTTGTTGAGAGTTGCCATGAATGCATTATATAAAACTTGTTTCCCACCAGTTCCAACGGTTATTTGATTTGTATTATACGAAAGATTATTTTCTTTTTTAAATTTTTTAACAATTGCTTTTTTAAGTGCGGGTGTTCCATCAACAGCGGTATATTTTGTATCACCTGACTTTATCGCTTTTATTGCGGCACTCTTAATGTTATCTGGGGTATCAAAATCAGGCTCTCCAGCACCTAAACCAATTACATCTTTTCCAGCAGCTCTTAGTTCCCTTGCTTTTTGAGTAACTGCGATTGTTGGGGAGGGCTTAATTCTCTTTAAACTATTAGATATTATGCTCATTGAAATATATTTTTATTTTATTACTTTGTTTAATATATGCAAAATACATATCAAGATTTAATTACAGATATTCAAAGTAAATCTCCTCAAATCAGTGGAAAACTGGAAGGGGGTAAAAAGTTCCAAATAAAGTCAGATTTTAAACCTGCAGGTGATCAACCTGAAGCAATCAAAAAGTTGGTAGCTGGCACAAAAAAGAACGAATTTAATCAAGTTCTTCTTGGTGTAACTGGTTCGGGAAAAACATTTACGATGGCTAAAATTATTGAGGAAACCAATAGACCAGCACTAGTTCTCGCTCCGAATAAAACTTTGGCTGCACAATTGTATGGCGAGATGAAAGCTTTTTTTCCAAATAATGCTGTCGAGTACTTTGTTTCTTATTATGATTATTACACTCCAGAAGCTTATGTGCCAAGATCAGATACATATATAGAAAAAGAAGCATCCATAAACGAGCAAATTGATAGAATGAGACACTCTGCAACCAGATCTCTTCTTGAGAGAGATGATGTTTTAATCGTTGCAAGTGTATCATGTATTTATGGATTAGGCTCCGTTGAAGCATATAGCAAAATGACTTTAACTTTACAAAAAAACTATGACTACAATCGTGAACAAATTATAAAATCTTTGGTTGCTTTACAGTACAAAAGAAACGATCAAAACTTTTTTCGAGGTACCTTTAGAGCAAGAGGTGAATATCTGGAAATTTTCCCTTCACATCTTGAGGACCGTGCTTGGAGATTGAGTTTATTTGGAGATAAATTAGAAAAAATAGAGGAATTCGATCCTTTAACTGGGGATCAAGTTAGAGAATTAAACTTGGTGAAGGTTTACGCAAATAGTCATTATATAACTCCCAAACCGACTGTAGAGCAAGCTGTCATAAATATTAGAAAAGAGTTAGAGTTAACTTTAAAAAAACATAGATCAGAAAACAAATTACTAGAAGCTCAAAGATTAGAGGAAAGAACAAAATTCGATTTAGAAATGATAGAGGCTACCGGATCATGTGCGGGTATTGAAAACTATTCAAGATTTTTATCAGGAAGAAAACCTGGAGAACCCCCGCCCACTTTGTTTGAATATTTTCCTGATAATGCTCTTATATTTGTTGACGAGTCTCATGTTACTGTTCCGCAGTTAAACGGAATGTTCAAAGGTGATAGGTCAAGAAAGAGTACGCTTGCAGAATATGGTTTTAGACTTCCATCTTGTATGGATAATAGACCTTTAAAATTTGAGGAATGGGATCTAATGAGAACACAAACTATTTTTGTATCTGCAACACCTGGACCATGGGAGCTAGATCAAACTAAAGGTAAATTTGTTGATCAAGTTATAAGACCAACTGGTTTAATTGATCCATTGGTTGAAATTCGTCCGGCAAAAAATCAAGTGGATGACTTGATGCATGAATGTAAAGAAGTTGTAAAAAATAATTATAGAGTTTTAGTAACAACATTAACAAAAAAAATGGCTGAAGACTTAACAGAGTATCTGCACGAAAATGGTGTTAAAGTTAGATACATGCACTCTGATATTGATACTTTGGAGAGAATTGAAATCATGAGAGATCTAAGAATGGGAGTTTTTGATGTTTTAGTTGGTATCAACTTATTAAGAGAAGGTTTAGATATACCTGAATGTGCTCTTGTTGGAATACTAGATGCAGACAAAGAGGGATTTTTAAGATCAGAAACTTCCTTAATACAAACTATTGGTAGAGCTGCAAGAAATGTGGATGGCAAGGTAATACTTTATGCCGACAAAGAAACTAAAAGTATTAAAAAGGCTATTAAAGAAACTGAGAGAAGAAGAGAAATTCAATTAAAATATAATAAAAAGCATAAGATAGACGCAAAGTCTGTAAAGAAAGAAATAGGAGATATTCTTGAAAGTGTTTACGAAAAAGATTATGTCAAAATAAGCGAAGGATCTAATATCGGTGGTAATCTAAAGAAACATTTAAAAGCTTTAGACAAAAAAATGAAAGAGTCTGCATCTAACCTAGAGTTTGAAGAAGCTGCAAAAATAAGGGATGAAATTAGAAAACTTCAGAGTACAGAATTAGAAATAACATTAAACCCTAAAATAAGACAATATGATGTTAAAAATAAAGTTTACCCAAAGGGAAGATCTACATTAGGAATGCCTGGAACTAGAGTTACAAAAAAAAGAGATAAAAAATGGAAGCACGCAAGATAATTATCACTGGTGGAGCTACTAGAATAGGCGCGGCTATAGCTAAAAAACTATCTGGCAAAAATGTAGAGATAGTAATTCATTTTAATAAGTCTCGTACAAAAGCAATAGCGTTAAAAAAAGAGCTAGAGAAAAATGGTACGAAAATTTACTTAGTGAAAGGAAATTTGAACAAAGAAGAAGACATAAGAAAAATAATTAAAAGATCCAAAAAGTATTTAAAATATTTCGATTGTCTTATTAATAACGCATCGATTTTTGAAAATGATAAATTAGATAATTTCTCCTCTAAAAGTTGGGACAAACATTTAAATATCAATTTGAAAGCACCAGCACTTTTAACCAGAGAATTTGCAAAAAATGTCAAAGGTAAAAATAACAATGTTGTTAATATCATTGATCAAAGGGTGTTTAAACTTACTCCATTTTTCTTTTCTTATACATTAAGCAAAACAGGTCTTTATACATTAACTAAAACATCGGCCATGAGCTTAGCACCTAAAATTAGAGTAAATGGAATAGCTCCAGGACCAACTATCAAGAATAAAAGGCAATCAAAAATACATTTTGAGAAGCAATTTTTGGCCACTCCATTAAAACAACAAGTTAATGTTAATGAGATTGCTAATGCTGTTGACTTTTTTATAAAAACCAGTTCTATAACAGGTCAAGTTATTTCAATTGATAGTGGTCAGAGCTTAAACTGGCAAACGCCAGATATAATGCGAGGAAAAGAATGAAAAGAAATAATTTAAAAATTATCAAAATTGATAAAAATAAAAGTCTATTCAATTACGAAAAAAAAGTATTAATTAAAGAATTAATATTAAATATTAAATTAGGATACTTTGATTTTGAAAAAGAGAAGCCTCAAAAAGTCAAATTTAGTCTAGAAGTTAATTATAAGGATAAAAAACCGACGAACGATAAAGATCTAAAGTCTATTGTAAATTACGACAAATTAGTAAAATTAATTAAAAAGCTGGTTAAAAACAGACATTATAATTTTTTAGAAACACTAGCAGAGGATATTTTTGATGAGCTTTTCAAAGACAAAAGAATTGATAAAATAGTCCAAAAAATTGAAAAACTTGAAATTATAAAGGATTGCTCATCAGTAGGAATTCAAATTTCGAAAAAAAGAAGCAATGCGTAATTCCGAAATAGGAAAAGAAGTAATAAAAAAACAACTTCCACTAATACCTAAATTACCCGGGATATATAAAATGTTAAGTATAAATAATGAGATTTTATACATAGGTAAGGCAAAAAATCTCCCTAATAGACTTAAAAGTTATGTTTCAGAGAAGAACCATATTATTCGAACAGAAAGAATGCTCTCTCAAACTAAAAAATTAGAAATTACAACAACCTCTAATGAGAGCGAGGCACTACTTTTAGAAGCAAATTTGATAAAAAAACATAAACCAAAATTTAATATTTTACTAAGAGACGATAAGTCTTTCCCATTTATTTATATTTCGAACAAATCTAAATGGCCACAAATCACAAAACACAGGGGGAAAAAAAATAAAGATGGTTTTTTCTTCGGTCCATTTGCTTCAGCAGGATCAGCTAACTGGACTATTAAAATGATTCAAAAAATTTTTCAATTAAGAGTTTGTGATGATACAGTTTTTAAAAATAGAGAGAGGCCATGTATACTATATCAAATTAAAAGGTGTTCAGGTCCATGTGTTGGTTTTGTTAAAGAGCACGATTACAGAAAAAGTGTAGAGGATGCGATCGAATTTGTGTCTGGAAAATCAAGAAAAATTCAAAAAAGTTTATCTAATCAAATGGAGGTTGCAAGTGAAGAGCTGGATTTCGAAAGAGCGGCAATTTTAAGAGATAGAATTAAATCACTTAACATAATTCAATCTTCGCAAAGAATTAATGAAGCAAACTTGATTGAAGCTGATGTTATTGCTGCATATAAAGAGTCTGGTAAAACTTGCGTTCAAGTATTTTTCTACAGATCAAAACAAAATTGGGGAAATCAATCTTATTTTCCTAAACACGATCCAGATGAAAAATTGTCTGATATTCTAAACTCTTTTGTTATTCAATTTTACGAAAATAAAAGTGTTCCTAAAAGTATTATACTAAGTGAAGAAATTAAAGAAAAAGAACTAATTGAGAAAACCTTAACTCAAAAAGAGAATAAAGATATAAATATATCTGTTGGCAAAAGGGGGTCTAAATTAAAAGTCATAACTCAAGCGATCAATAATGCTAAAGACAGTTTAAATAGAAAATTATATGAAAGTCAAAATAATAAAAATTTATTTGAAGAAGTTTGTAAAAAATTTGATTTAGATAATAATATAAAATTAATTGAGGTTTATGATAACAGTCATATCCAGGGTACAAACAGTGTCGGTGCTTTGGTGGCTTACGGAGAGGAAGGATTTATTAAAAAAAGATATAGAAAGTTTAATATTAAAGTGAAGGGTAATGAACAAGATGATTTTGGCATGATGAAAGAAGTACTAAATAGACGCTTTAAAAGAGCAATACAAGAAAAGGACAACTACTTATCATTTCCTGATTTAGTGTTAATAGATGGAGGGAAAGGTCAATACTCTACAGCAAGAGACACTATGAATGAATTAGGACTTCACGATATACCTGTTGTAGCCATAGCAAAAGGAAAGCAAAGAAATAGCGGTAATGAAACTTTCTTCCACAATGGACGAGAATATAAATTTGAAAAAAATGATCCTACCCTATTTTTTCTTCAAAGGATAAGAGACGAGGTACATAGATTTGCTATAAGTGCCCATAGAGCCAAAAGAAAGCGAGGAATTAGCAAATCTTTACTTGATCAAATTGAAGGTGTTGGAGGTATAAGAAAAAGGGCTTTATTAAACCATTTTGGATCTGCTAGAGCTGTTGAATCTGCCAGTTTAGATGAAATAAAATCAGTAGAAGGGATTGAAGAAAAAGTAGCAAAAAAAATATATAACTACTTTCACGAATGAAAATAAAAATACCAAACTACCTTACAATAGGAAGAATAATAATTGTTCCAATTTTTGTACTTACATTCTACCTACCAGGTTTGTATGGTGATATAATTCCTTTTGCATTATTTGTTATTGCCTCATTTACAGATTTTTTAGATGGGTTATTGGCCAGAATGTATAAAGAGGAATCTAAGTTAGGAGAATTACTCGATCCAATTGCTGATAAAATAATTGTTGCAACAGCTTTAATATTGTTAGTAATGGATGGAACAATTAAAAACTTTGAGGTGCTTGCCGCAATAATTATTCTTACACGTGAAATATTAATATCTGGGCTGAGAGAATTCTTGGCTAAAGGCAAGGTAAACATGCCAGTTTCAAGTTTAGCAAAACTTAAAACATTTCTTCAAATGTTTTCAATATCAATATTATTATTAGGAGAAACTGGAAATAAGTTTATAAACTTTCAAGATTATAATGCACAAACTATTGGTATAATATTACTTTGGTTATCAGCTTTTTTAACATTATATACAGGTTATGATTATCTTAGAAAAGGAATAGATCACGCTATTTCGGAAGACGAAAAAAACTAAGCCGCTTTTTTTTTTCTTACCCTAATTTGATATGAGTCTGACAAATCAATAATTAAATCGCATACTTTAAAATTAAATTTATCTATCTGAGAAACAGGTGTAACCTCTGCTGCTGTACCGGTTAAAAAGCATCCGACAAAATTATTTAATTCATCTGGGTTTATTTTTCTTTCGTTTACTTTTATATTTTTTGATTTTGCGATATCAATAACAGTTCTTCTTGTAATTCCATCTAGAAACGAGTCAGGAACAGGAGTATGAAGTTCGCCATTTTTATCTTTGAAAAAAACATTCGCCCCTGTTGCCTCAGCAACATTTCCCTCGTGATCTAACATCAAAGAATCTGTGTATCCTTGCTTTTCTGCTTCATGTTTTGAAAGAGTACAAATCATATAAAGACCGGCTGCTTTAGTGTCCCACGGAATTGTATTAGGGGCAGGTCTTCTCCAATTAGAAATATTTAATTTTATTCCCTCTAGTTTTAGTTTTGGATCAAAGTAAGACCCCCACTCCCAAGTAGCGATTGCTACATGTATTTTTGTTTTTTGTGCTGATATTGCCATCATCTCACTTCCTCGCCATGCAATTGGTCTAACATAGCCATTTTTTACATTTTGAGTTAAAACGATTTTTTTTGATGCATCATTAATTTCTGTCTCTTTGTATGGAATCTCAAAACCCATTCTTTTTGCTGAATGAAAAAATCTTGATGTATGTTCTTCCAATTTAAATATATCCCCATCATAAACTCTTTCTCCCTCAAATACACAACTAGCGTAATGCAAACCATGGCTGAGAACATGGAGTTTAACGTCTTGCCAATCTACAAGATCATTATTATACCAAATTTTTCCATCTCTTTTATCGTAGGGTATCATTAGATTTTATTAACAAAAAATATCTTTGTATGTATAATATGTCAATATAACTTACCAATATGAAACAACTTCTTTATTTAAAAGATGAACAATTAAAAGAATTTATTGAAAAAATATTCATTGGATATCGAGAAACATTTGCAGACGCTAAAAAAGTTCTTGATGAACACGATATTGGTATTGCGCATCAAAAAGTTCTACATTTGCTATCTTTATATAAGGGTATCACGATCTCGGACTTATTGAGAAAACTAAAGGTGACAAAACAAAGTCTTAATAGGGTACTTAATGATCTTATCAGAATCGATGCAATAATTTTTGAAAAAGATATCAAGGATACAAGACTCAAACATGTCTTTCTAACTAAAAAAGGTGAGAAGATATTTGATGAAATATTTTCTATACAAAAAAAGAGAATTTATAAGGCATTTACAAATTCTACTTCAACAGAGGTATTAAATTTTAAAAATATATTAAAGAGAATAATTAATGAATAATTTTATTGCGCATATATTGGTTGTAGATGATGATGATAGGATAAGAAATCTTGTAAAAGATTTTCTTTCTCAAAACAAATATTTAATATCGACATCAGCAAATGCCGAGGATGCTCAAAAAAAAATAAACTTAATTGAATTTGATCTTATTGTTTTAGATATAATGATGCCTGGTATGAGTGGGTTAGAGTTTATTTCTTTGAATAAAAAAAAAATTATTACCCCTATTTTACTTCTAACAGCCAGAGGTGATGCTGAGGATAGAATTAAAGGGTTTGAAACTGGTGCTGATGATTATTTGCCAAAACCTTTTGAGCCCAAAGAATTGCTTTTAAGAATTAAAAGTATTTTAAATAGAACAAAAGGAATTAATAAAAAAAGAGTTATTGAATTTGAGAATGTAAAAATTGACCTTAATAAACTTTTTATTATTAAAAATAATAAACAACATAAAATAAATAATACTGAGAAAATCATATTAGAAAAAATGATTAATTCACCTGGAGAGACTTTTTCAAGAGAAACAATTGGCAACTTAATTAAAGTTGATAAGGAAAGGTCCGTAGATGTGATTATTACTAGACTCAGAAAAAAAATTGAAATTGAACCAAAAAACCCGAAATATTTGCAAACAATAAGAGGTAAGGGATATGTTTTATGGATTGAATAAATTTATCAAAAGACTTTTGCCAAAACAATTATTTTATAGGGGTTTGCTTATTGTGGCAACACCAATAATCATTCTACAAATTACTATAACAATAGTTTTTTTTGATAGTTTGTGGATAAAAACTAATAAAGGGATGACGAGAGCACTAGTATCTGAAATTAAAACTTTTTTGGATGCTTATGAAAATGAAAATACAAATAAAGATTTTATTATAGGTCTTTTTAAAGATAATTTTGATATAAATATTAAATACGAAAAAAATTTATTATTACCTAAACATGTAAGTGATAGATGGTTTAGTCCTATAGATAGAACTTTAAGAAGGGAGTTAAAATCACGAAATATTAAATATTGGTTCGATACCACCTCATACAAAACACTTGTGGATTTAAAGATTGGATATGGTGATGGATATTTCCAAATATTTGTACCCAAAGAAAGATTAACTAGTTCTTCAGCAAGAATTTTTGCATTTTGGATTACATTCCCAGCAATTCTCGTAATTTCCATAGCTATGATTTTTTTAAAAAATCAAACTAGACCAATAAGAAATCTTGCAGAAGCCTCGGAGAGATTTGGTAGAGGTGAAGAAATTAAAGAATTTCGACCATCTGGAGCATTAGAAATAAGAAAAGCGGGCTTCGAATTTGATAGGATGAGAAAAAGAATTAAAAGACACCTCGATCAGAGATCAGAAATGCTTTCAGGAATAAGTCATGATTTAAGAACTCCATTAACCAGGATAAAAATTCAATTAGCTTTTATTAAAGACAAAAAAATTTCAAAGGAGCTTTCTGAAGATGTGGATGAAATGGAAAAAATGCTTAATGAGTATTTACAATTTGCCAAGACAGGAGCAAAGGAGAAGAGTAAAAGATTTGACTTATCTAATCTGATTTTAAATATAATTTCTAAATATAATAAAGATAATGATATAAAATTTGAAGGTATAGGAGTCGCAAAATTTGAAGGTCGCGAAGATTTACTGAAAAGATGTTTTAATAACTTCTTAGATAACTCATTAAAATATGGAAAAAAAATTATGGTGACCTTAAAAAAAAATAGAAGTTTATACATTTTAACTTTTGAGGATGACGGACCAGGAATCCCTGTAAAAGAATATAATAATGTTTTTAGACCTTTTTATAAAATTGACAAAGGTAGGTCGGATTCAAAAAATAGCGTAGGGTTAGGCATGTCTATCTCCTCTGATATAATTAAATCACATGGAGGAAAAGTAGAACTTGGAAAGTCAAAATTGGGAGGTTTAAAAATAAATATTATTTTACCTTTTTAGATTTTTTTTTCTTTTGCATTTCCTCAAGCTTTTTTTCAACTTTTTCCAACCTTTTTTTTATTATCTCTGTCTCTTCTTTAGAGGTAAGTTTCATTTTAAATATAAAATCGTTTCTTTTAGTTTGACATAAATTAATAATTTCAGAGCTAAGATCTTTATAATTTGTAATACCTTGCTCAACTAGTTTGCTTAATTTATCTAGAAGATCTCTTGATTTAGTCATAATATAATTTTATTTAATTATATATTTATATTATTTTTTTATTATGTTTAATAATAATTTTGACCCAGTTGCATTTACTTTTCTCGTACTTGAAATCAGATGGTATTCAATAGCATATATTTTAGGGGTATTGCTTGGTTGGGTTTATATTAAAAAATTTATAATACAAGACAGCACAACTAAAAAGCTATTCGACAATTATATAAGTTATTTAATAATAGGTATAATTCTTGGAGGTAGATTGGGTTATGTCCTTATTTATAACTTGAAGTATTATTTATCCGACCCAATCAAAATTATTTATA
>CACFYR010000013.1 GCA_902570505.1 uncultured Pelagibacteraceae bacterium
TAATGATCTTATCACACCAACTATAATTCCTCCAAATATTTTTTCTAAATCACAGGCAAAAGTACCACTATCACAACTTTCAAAAACAAAAAGATTAAAAAAAAATGTAATTAAGGATATTAAAAATAAGATAACAAAAAAATAATTGATTGCTTTTGCTAATCTTTTGAATTTGAATTCATCTTCGTTAATGTATGAAATAATCATGACATAGAAACACAAACAAAAAAAATATGGTATTAAATAACTAAATAGTAATTTCATCTATTATTTTTAGGGGCGTTCTGTGTCCCCCGAGAACCAAATCATACCAGAATACCTAGGTATTTGGAATACTTCATTGAAGACTTCATTGAAAGTTTGACCTTTTTTTAAAAACTCCGTTTCTAGACTTCATTGAGAATTAGGGTAAAATTCAAATATGGAGTTTAAATTTAAGAAAATCAAATTTAAGAACGATTCTTTATCCTTTAAGAGGTTTAATCAAATAATCTTTGAAAATAAAAATATTAAACAGGAATACGGGTGGATTACTAGACCTAAAAATTGGAAACATAAAAAATTAAAAATCAAAAATAATGATTTAGAGTTATATTCCCCTAATTTTAAGATTCCCTCTGATGCCCCAATTAGAAAAGAAATTTTTAATTTTTATTACAAAGGCAAGTTAATTAATGGTAAGTATCAAGGTTTGGGAACTGAGATAATTCTACAAAGTGGGAATTATATGGAAGATGTGTTTTCTTTTTACAAAGGTCATTGGAAGAATGGAAAAAAAAATGGAAAAGGTTATTGGAGCAACCATCATCCTTTAATTGGAACTACTTCAAGTGTGGATGGATTGAATCCTGTTTATACTGTTATGACTAATTTTGATAGATATTATTATGGTTTTTGGAAAAATGACAAAATGTATGGAAAAGGTATTTTGGAAGAACCAGATAGTATATTTGAAGGTGAATTCAAGAATAATAAGAAATGGAATGGACAAATGAAAAAAGATAATCAAACCTATATAATTAAAAAGGGCAAACAGGTTAAAAAAGATTAGGTAACTCGACTTCATTGAGAATTGGGGTAAAGTTTAGTTATGAAAAATTTGCTTTTATATATTCTTTTAAGTTTTTTATTTTTTGGTTGTAGTGAAAAAAAATCAGAAAACGATATTAAAAATTGGGATATAGAGGGCATAAGAATAGGCGATAGTCTTTTAAATTATATGACAAAAGAGGAAATTATTAGAGAAATAGAATCAAGCAAAAATATGTATCAAAATCTTACTGATGAATTTGGTCAAGTTCATTTAAATAGAGGTTTCAATAAATACGATTTTTTATCATTTAGAGTAAAAATTAGAGATGAAAATTATTATATTCAATCAGTTTCAGGAAATTTAAGTTTTGATAATAAATTGAATAGTTGTCTTGAAGAGCAAAAGAAAATTGAAAAAAAATTTTCTTCAAAATATCCAAATTTAACAAAAAGAAAAAAAACCTATACTTATCCATTTGACTCAACAGGTGAAAGTGTTTCTCATAATGTAATGTTTGATTTTGAGTCTGGTGGTCAATTTGAAGTCAATTGTGCAGTTTTTAAAGAAGGTTTGAAAAAAAAGTACAAATGGAAAGATGGTCTTATAACCTCAATTCATACAAAAGAAGTTGTTAAATGGTTCGATAATGTGATTAATGAAAAAACATTAGATTAGTATTTATTAAAATTGATTTCAAACTTCATTGAAACTTCATTGAACCTTCATTGAACTTTATTTTAAGAAAATGAGAGTGGATAAGAGAATCCTTTAATAAGGGGCGTTCTGTTGCCAGGTGCCCCATACCCCATTGTGACTATATTTTTTTTATCTCTTTTTTAATATGTCCCAAAACTTTACCAGAATTTTTTCCAGCTTTAATTGTATATCCACTAGTTCCACCGGCGTTAGTGTCTACACTTTTTATATTTTGAAACATTAGCTTGTTTAGCTTAGAGATCTTTGAGTCCCGGCTAAACGAACTAAGTACTCTGTGCATTCTTTTCATACACTCTCCTTGTTGGTTATCCAAAACTCGCTTTTAACCGATGCGATATCGGCCTCTTTTTTACCATGAGATATGGTAGTTAAACTGTATAATTTTTAATTAAGGAGATCAATACTTTAAAAATCAACTATAAGAGTATCCTTAGAACCGCCACCTCTTGAACTATTAACAATAGTACTTCCCTTTCTAAGAGCAACGCGTGTTAATCCACCCATAGTAACATATGTATCTTTTCCTGATAATATAAAAGGTCTGAGATCTTGATGTCTTGGTTCAAACAAATCTCCTTGAAGAGTTGGAGTAGTTGATAATACTTCTAAAGGCTGAGCTATATAATTTCTTGGGTTTTCCAAAATTCTTTTTTGGAAAACTTCTCTTTCTTGAATTTTTGCTTTAGGTCCAATCATAATTCCGTATCCTCCAGAACCATCTGCAGGTTTTACTACCATCTTCCCTATATTCTCAATTACATGATCTCTTTGAATTTTTTCAAAACATCTAAATGTTTCAACTTGTTGAAGCTTAGGCTCCTCACCTAAATAATATTTTATAATATCCGGCATATAAGAATAAATTAATTTATCGTCAGCAAAACCAGTTCCAGGAGCATTTAATATTCCAACATTTCCTTTTCTATAAGCTTTAAATAATCCAGGAACTCCAATTAAAGATCCTTTAAAAAAAGCTTTTGGATCTAAAAAAGTATCATTTAATCTTCTATAAATACAATCTACTCTAATTCCTCCTCCAATTGTTTTCATGAAAACTTTATCATTCTCAATATAGAGATCTTTTCCTTCAACAAGAGCAATACCCATTTGTTGAGCTAAAAAAGAATGTTCAAAGTATGCAGAATTATAAATTCCAGGAGTTAATACTACCATATGAGGATTTTTAGTTTGATAGGGTATCGCATCTTCCATGCAATGATAAAGTCTATTACAATATTGTCCTATTGGAGAAACTCTATACCTTGTAAAAATTTGTGGGAAAACTTGGCTCATAACCATTCTATTTTCTAACATATATGAAACTCCAGAAGGGACCTGCAAGTTATCCTCTAAAACTAAAAAATCGCCATTTATATTTCTGATAAGATCAATTCCAGAAATATGAGACCAAATTTTTCTTTTTGGACTAAAACCTTCACATTGCTTTAAATAATTTTTTGATTTGAAAACAATGCTTTCTGGTATCAACTTATCTTTAAAAATTCTTTTCTTGTTATAAACATCGTCTATAAAAAGATTAATTGCCTTAGACCTTTGTATTAAACCTTTTTTTACTCTGTTCCACTTAGATTTTAGAACTATTCTCGGAATAATATCTAATGGCCACTTTTTTTCCTCTGCTGCTTTTTTATCTGCTGAGTATACTTTAAAATTAATACCCCTAGAATCTATCGTGCTCATACAATTTCTATCAATTTCTTGAAGTTTTTTCTTACCGTGTCTATCTAAAATACTTGAAATTATTTTTGCCTCTTTTCTTAACTTTTTTTCAGGAGTTAAGTATTCATCATAAGATGATTTCGCATCGTAATTTTTCCATAGATTTGTCATATTTTTATTATGTTAAATAATTTATATTATTTTAAGCGCAAATTTTTTATACCTGTTATGAGGATTTAAGGTATATATAGTAATAAAAATCAGAAAAACAATGACATATTGCATAGGAATTAAGACTAAGGAAGGCATAGTTGTAGCATCAGACTCAAGAACAAACGCGGGTCTTGATAATGTAAATATTTACTCAAAAATGTTTACTCACAGTGTTGGCGATAGAACAATTATAATAGTTACTTCTGGAAATTTGGGTACATCGCAGGCTGTATTTAAATCTATGGAAAAAGATTTAGCTGATAATTCTGGAAAAAAAAATTTAAATACTTGTGAAGATTTCGATCAAGTAGCATCATATATTGGAAGATTAAATATTAAACACTCTGCACCTAAAGGAATAAATACAGATACAGTTTTATTAGGCTCAACATTTATTGTTGGAGGTCAAATAAAAGGTAAACCAATGGAATTATTTTTAGTTTACCCTCAAGGAAATTATATTAAACCAGCAGACAGCAAACCATACTTAGTAATAGGCGAAGTAAAATATGGAAAACCAATTTTAGATAGAGTTGTTACGCCAGAAGTTACTATCGGGGATGCTTCAAGATGTGCACTTATATCTATGGACTCTACACTTAAAAGTGACTTGACCGTAGGTCCACCAATAGATTTTGTTGTATACAAAAAAGATGAATTAAAAATTGCGTCTCAAAAATGCTTAAATTTGGATGATGAAGAGTTTTCAAAAGTCTCTAAAGAATGGTCTGAAGGAATTTTAAAAGTATTTAATTCTTTCCCAAGATTTGACTGGGAATAAAAATAATGCGTTATTTTAACACTTAAATTACAATAATTTTTTAATTATAAGATATTAATGTACAAATTAATTTTATTCATATTACTATTTATTCCTAATATCGTTTTAGCTGGTTCAATGAAGATGATAGGAGAGCCTGGTCATTTAAATGAAGTAGACAGAACTATCGAAATAAAAATGTTTGATAATTATTATGAACCAAATCAAATAGATATTAAAAAAGGTGAAACCGTAAAGTTTGTAGTTAAAAACATGGGAGAATTAGTACATGAATTTAATATTGCTACCAAGGAGATGCATATAAAACACCAGCCAGAAATGTTAAAAATGGTTGCGATGGAAATTCTTCTTGGGGATAAAATCGACATGAAAAAAATGAAAGAAGCAGCTAAATCGGATCATTCAATGGCTCATTCACATACTAATAGTGTATTACTTGAGCCAAAAAAAATTGGTGAATTAGTTTGGAAATTTTCGAAAGACACAAAGTTAGAAGCCGCTTGTAATGTTCCAGGCCATTACCAGGCGGGAATGGTTGCAAAAGTAAATATTAATTAAATAAACAAAAAGCTAGGAGATAAAATGAAAGTTCTTAAGGAATTAGATGAAGCTAAATTAGTAATTGTAGATTTAGAAGTAAATTTAGGGAATGAAGTTAGAAGTGCACCAACTTTATGTGCTAAGTACAAAGGTAAAATTATACCTTTAAATACAGCTCACGATGGTAGACCAATATTAATGAGAGAAGAAAATTCCATAAATAATAATTAATATTATTACTTGATAAATGATTGTTAATTAAGATATAAAACATTATGACTTTTGAGCTTCCAAAACTTGATTACGCTAAAAACGCTTTAGCACCTATAATGTCAGAAGAAACTTTAGATCTTCATCATGGCAAACATCATCAAACTTACATTACAAATTTAAATAACTTTATTAAAGATACTGATATGGCTGGGATGTCATTAGAGGAAATTGTTCATAATTCCTCAAAAGATAAATCAAAAGCAGGTATTTTTAATAATGCTAGCCAACATTGGAATCATGAATTGTTTTGGAAATGTATGAAGCCAAATGGGGGAGGATCCATACCAAAAAAATTAGAGGATCGAATAAAGTCTGATTTAGGAAGTGTTGAAGAATTTAAAAAACAATTTATTCAAGCAGGAATTACTCAATTTGGTTCAGGTTGGTGCTGGTTATCGATTAGTAATGGAAAATTAGTTGTTAGCAAAACACCAAATGCAGAAAATCCTTTAATACACAACATGAAACCAATATTAGGATGTGATGTTTGGGAACATTCCTATTATGTTGATTACAGAAATAGAAGACCTGAATATCTAGAAAACTTCTTTGAAAAACTAGTTAATTGGGAATTTGTTGAGTCTCAATTAGATTAATTTACAAAACTTTTTCAAACCCCTCAAAATTTGGAGCTCCAATATATAAGTCTTTATGCTGGCCCGCATTCTTATGAGCTAATCTAAAAGACTCTGACTTTGTCCAATTTAGAAAGTCTTCCTTTGTGTCCCAAATGCTATGGGAAGCATAGAGTGTATGATCATCTTTTGCTTCACCTTTTATCAAATTGAAATTTTTAAATCCTGGTACATTTTCTAAAAATGAGTCCCTGTTTTTCCAGACATTTTCAAATTCAGTTTCTTTACCTTTTACTATTTTAAATCTATTCATTGCAACGAACATTTCTCCTCCTATAATTTACCTATTCCGAAAAAAGCACCCGCAATTATTATCAACCAAATTACTCCTTTTATAAAAAAGAAAGAAAATCCTCCGATTAATAAATACTTTTTAATTTTTTTTTTAAGCATATTTTTTTAAGAATATCATTTAATTATTGCTAATTCTATGCGGTTAATTAGTTGAGAATTGTCATTGGATCTAGTCTTGTTTGAAACCAATTCACTCTAAAATCTAAGTGAGGTCCAGTTGATCTTCCAGTTGAGCCAACTGTTCCAATTACCTCTCCTTGTTTAATTTCATCACCAACATTAACCATTACCTTTTCAAGATGAGAATATATTGTAGAAATTCCATGACCATGATCCATGATTATTGTTCCACCCGTGTAATACAAATCATCTTCAGCCATGGTAACTATGCCCGAACCTGATGACTTAATATTTGTCCCTTTTTTTGCAGCAATATCAATTCCGTAATGAGGCCATTTTGGTTTCCCATTTAATATTCTTTGACTTCCATAAACTCCTGTAACAATTCCTTTTACGGGCATTATAAATTGGTTTTTGAAAAAAACTAAATCGGAATTTATAGCTCTTGCTTTTCCAATTCTGTTATTTTCCTCTTTAATTCTATTATAAACTTCTTCTGGAGGTGTTACTTTTTTTTCATCTAAACCATCAATTCTCTGAATTTGATATTTTCTCTTATATATTTTTTTTGTAATTTTTTCTTTTTTTCCATCCAGTATTTTTGTGATTACTAAATCAAATTTTCTGTCTCTATCAATTCCAAATACAAAAAAACCATTTTTTGAAACTTTTACCTCTTTTTTATCAATAAATATTTTTGAATTAATTTCTGTTTGACCTACAATAAAATGCCCTTGCATGAACTTGCCATTAAACTCAATTGCTAATGAATTTGAGAAAATAAAAATAGATACCAACAAGAATTTAATTATTTTGCTGTCCATCCACCATCTACTAACAATGAAGTTCCTGTAATCATTGATGCTGCGTCAGAAGCAAGAAAAACTACTGTTGATGCAATTTCTGACATTTCTGCAAATCTACCTAAAGGAATATTGTTCAAAGTTTCTTTTTTAAATTTCTTATTCTTTAAAAATTTTGATGTTAAAGGTGTTACAACAAAAGTTGGGCACACAGTATTAACTCTAATATTATGTTTCGCTAGGTCGATCGCCATACCTTTAGTTAACCCCTCTAAACCATGTTTATTCATATTATAAACACTCCTTATAGGTCCTCCAACATGACCCATTTGAGATGACATATTAACAATCGATCCGCCTATTTTTTTTCTGTTTTTCATCTTCAACATTTTTAAAGTACATAACTGGGCGAGATTAAATGCTGCTACATTATTTATTTTAACCATGTATTCCATGTTTGATCTTTTAACTTTTGTAAAATGTTCAGGAAAATTCGTTCCTGCATTATTAATTAATACATCAATCCTAGGAATTTTATCAATAATAGATTTTATTTGATCATAGTTAGTTACATCACAAACATAACTTTTACATTTAACTCTAAATTTTTTTATAATTTTTGATACTTGATTTAAATCTCTCTGAGTTCTGCTTATAATTACTAAATTAGCACCTGCCTCTGCTAATGCAATTGCACAAGCCTTACCAAGACCTTTGCCTGCTCCAGTTACTAATGCTACTTTATTTTTTAAGTTATATTTTTTTAAATACATTCTATATGAATAACTTTATATCAGTATAAATCAATTCAATTGCAACAAATAGAATTGCTAATAAGCCAAGCCATGCAATCCATTTATACTTTTTAATCCACTGCGATATTAAATTTGCAGCAACAGCCATTAATGCAATGGACAATACTAATCCAAATATTAGTAAATAATAATGATCTTTTGCAGCTCCAGCTACAGCTAACACGTTGTCTAAACTCATTGTCACATCGGCAATGATAATTGTAGTAATAGCTTTAAAAAGATTAGTGTTTTCTACAGATGGATTTTTTTCTTCTGTTGCATTTCCTTTGACTACATCTACATAAAGTTTGTAACATACATAAAGTAGAAGTAATCCACCTATCAGTCTTAAACCAGTAATTTGAAGAAGATAAGCAGTAATTAATGTAAAGATAATTCTTAGAACAATTGCGGCTCCAATACCCCAAAAAATAATTTTTTTTCTTTGTTCGTTCGGAAATTGTGATGCAACCATACCAATTATTATTGCATTATCTCCAGCTAAAACTAAATCTAATAAAATTATTTGAATAAAAATAAGAATCTGCTCAGTTAACATTAACTGTTCAGTATCATATCAGCACCCTTTTCGGCAATCATAATTGTAGGAGCATTTGTATTTCCAGATGTTATATTTGGCATAATAGATGCATCGATAACTCTTAAATTGTTAATACCATGAACTTTTAATTCATCTGATACAACTGCATCGTTGTCATTTCCCATTTTACAGGTTCCTACAGGATGAAATATTGTTTGTGCATAATGGCTGCAAGCTTTTACTATTTCTTCTCCTTCTTGAATATGTGCTCCAGGTCTAAATTCCTCAGGCTCATATTTTTTAAATTCATCTGTTTCCATGACAATTTTTCTAATTAATTTTATGCCGTCTGCTGCAACTTTTCGATCTTCATCGGTTGATAAATAATTCATTTTAATTTTTGGATTATCTCTTGAGTCTGAACTTACAATATTGATTTCTCCTCTACTTGTTGGTCTAATGTTTGCAACTGTAGGAGTAAATGCATCAAAATCATGGAGGTTTGCACCACCTAATTTGTCTGTACTTATTGGTTGTATATGAAATTGTAAATTGGGAGTTTCTCTATTTTCATCGCTTTTTGCAAAACCACAAAGTTGACTTGCCCCCATGGTCATTGGACCTCTTCTCGTAAATACATATTCTAAACCAATTAAAAGTTTTCCAAATACACTGTTAATTTTTTTGTTTAATGTTTTAATATTTTTTACTTTATAAACAGGTCTAAACATTAAGTGATCTTGTAAATTTTTACCTACACCTTTTAAATCATTTACAACTGCAATACCTAAATTTTTAAGTTTAGAGCTCTCTCCTATACCAGAAGTTTGTAATATTTGTGGGCTTCCGATAGAGCCAGCACTTAGTATTATTTCTTTATTGGCTTTTACTGTAAATTTTTTATCTCCCTTTAAAAAATCAACACTCACAGCCTTTTTATTTTCAAAATTAATTTTTTGTACATGACATTTAGTTTCTATTTTTAAATTATTATTTTTTTTGATTGGATTTAAATATCCAACTGCAGCACTACATCTAAGACCATTTCTTTCGGTTACTTGAAAATAACCACACCCAAAATTATCCCCTTTATTAAAATCATCTACTTTAGGTATTCCAACTTCTGATGCCGCATTTTGAAATACATCTAAAATATTCAATGTAATTCTTTGATCAGAGACCGCCAGCGGTCCACCTTGTCCGTGAAATTCACTAGCACCTCTTTCTTGATCTTCTGCTTTTATAAAATAAGGAAGAACTTCTCTCCAGCTCCAGCCTTTATTACCTAGTTGTCTCCAAATATCATAATCTTGCTCTTGTCCTCTTATATATAGGAGGCCATTTATTGATGAGCTGCCACCTAAAGTTTTACCTCTTGGATAAGGTATTGATACATTTTCCATTGTTTCATCTGGTTCTGTTTTATAGCACCAATCTGTTTCTGGATTATGCATTGTTTTGTAATAACCAACAGGAATATGGATCCACGGATAACTATCGTTTCCGCCAGCTTCAATTAAAAGAACTTTGTGTTTTCCCGAATTGATTATTCTATTAGTTAAAACACAACCTGCAGAACCAGCACCTATTATTATGTAATCAAACTCTTCCATATTTAATTATTAACGCTTTTTCACATAAAATTAAATGATTTGTCGCTTGTAACCTAAGTCTTTTTTTGAGAGGATAAGGAAGTTAAATTTAACGAGAAAGAGGGAAAATAATGAAAAAAATCATTTCATTTATATTTGGTGTGGCACTGGTGGCTGGCTTTATGTCAAATGCTAATGCCAAAACACTAAAATGTCAGACAGTCCTTAACACTAAAGCTGATGAAGTTAAAATGTTGAAAGACTTTACTGACACTGTAACGACTCTTACTGATGGATCTTTAAAATTTGAAATTTTACCAGCAGGTGCGGTTGTTGGAGTAAAAGAAACTTTAGATGCAGTAGATAAAGGACTTATCGACTGTGGATTTGCATGGACTCACTATTGGTCAGGTGATCATCCTGCTGCTATGCTATTTGGTTCGCCAGTAGCCGGTGGTGGAGTTGGTATCGACAATATAGCGTTCTTATCATGGTTCCAATATGGCGGTGGTAAAGAACTATATGACAGACTATGGAAAGAAATGGGTAGAGACATAAAAGGATTTATGATTCAACCAGTTGGACCAGAAGCCTTAGGTTGGTTTCCAAAACCTATTAAAAATATGGCTGACTTTAGAAAATATAAATTCAGAACACCTCCAGGAATTCCAGGTCAAACTTATAAAGACATTGGTATAGCATCTGTTGCTATGGGTGGTGGAGATATTCTTCCAGCTCTAGAAGCAGGTACAATTGATGCTGCTGAGTGGTGTTGTCCAAAACCAGATTTAACATTTGGTTTCCAAAAAGTATTAAAGCACTATTATCTACAAGGCTTACACCAAGTAGTAGTTAATGCTGACTTTTACATTACTGGAAAAACATACAATGCAATGACTGCTCATGAGAAGAAATCTCTAGAAGTAGCTGCGAACGCTTCATTAGCTAAATCTTTAAGTTACAGAATCTATGAAAATGGAAAAGCACTTAGAGAACTAACTACTAAGCATGGAGTAATTTTAGAAGATACTCCTACAGACTATTTCAGCGAATACATGGCTGCTGCAAAAGCATCTCTTAATAAAAATGCTGCAGAAAATGCTTTTTTCAACGAAGTTTATACTTCAATGAAAGAGTTTGCTGATATTGCAGTTCCATTCTGGAGTGGTGCACAAATGTCAAACGCTAAGCTAGGAATGGCCCACGCGGCGACATTAAAGTAATCAGTAATTATCTTGATTTAATTAGAGCGGACTTTTACAGTCCGCTCTAGTTTTAATAAATATTTATGTCAGAGAAACCATCAAAGTTAGATATTTCAGACGAAATGATTGCCGAAAGGCGTGGTGGCTCTGAAAAAATGCCAGATGATATGCCATCATGGATGGCAAACACCATAATTAAAATTGACAAATTCAGTAAAATAGTTGGAAGCACTGTTTGTTGGATATTAATGCCATTAATATTTGCAATGACATATGAAGTTCTAGCAAGAAAATTATTTTTAGCACCCACGATATGGGCATACGATATAAGTAGATTTCTTTATGGAGCATTATTTATGTTGGGTGCTGCTTATGCTTTGTCAAAAGGTGTTCATATAAGAGCAGATTTTTTATATAGAAATTTTAAAACCAAAACACAGGGTTTAATAGATTTTTGGTTATATATATTATTTTATTTTCCTGGGTTAATTGTTTTCTTATACATGACAATAGGTTTTGTTGAAGAGTCCATAAGAAGAGGTGAGAGGGGAATGGATACTACATGGATGCCGTACATGTGGCCGATCAAAACTTGCTTATTACTCGGAATTATATTTTTACTTATCCAAGGAATTTCAGAAGTTTTAAAAAGTTATTGGGCAGCCAAAAAAGGTGAGTGGCCAGGTCAAAAAAAATGATAGCAGAATTAATAGATCCAGCAATATTAGGTTTTATTTTAGTTGGTGTAATGTTATTTGCGATATTCGTAGGCTTTCCAATATCTTTTACTTTAATATTCCTTGGTTTTGTTTTTGGTTATTTAGGATTTGGTAAACTGGTTTTCTATTTAATGACCCTTCAATTTTCTATGGTCATGACGGAACAAACACTTGCCGCCGTACCTCTCTTTGTATTTATGGGAATAATGATGGAACAAGCAGGTTTAATGGAAAGATTATTTTCAGCGTTTCAATTAATGTTATCTAGAGTAAGAGGATCTTTATATTACGCAGTTTTATTTGTTTCAGTTATATTTGCTGCAGCCACTGGAATTGTAGGCGCGTCAGTAACAATTCTTGGCATCATGGCGGCAAAATCAATGAATAAATCAAGTTACGATGTAAGACTTGCTGCAGGAACAATAACAGCAGGAGGAACTTTGGGTATATTAATTCCTCCAAGCATTATGCTTGTTGTGATGGGCCCAATAATGGAAATTCCTGTAATTGATTTATTTGCGGCTGCAATTATTCCAGGAATTTTGCTCGCATCTTTATATGCTGCATACACTACAATAAGATGTATGCTAAATCCTAAATTAGGCCCTGTTCTTCCTGAAGATATGAGACCAACAAGTATGAAAGAGGTTTGGATTGAGTTTTTCCTAGGTCTAGTACCGCCCGCAGCACTAGTATTTGCGGCACTTGGAAGTATTTTATTTGGGTTTGCAACTCCTACGGAGGCTGCTGGGTGTGGAGCAATGGGTGCATTACTTTTATCTTTGGCTTATAAAAAACTTACATTGCCAAAATTACAAGAGGCTTTAGTTAAAACATTAGAAATTACAGCTTTGATAATGGTATTAGTAGCAGCTTCAAATTTTTTTGGAGCTGTATTTGCAAGGCTCGGCACACCAACTTTACTGACAGAGTTTCTTTTAAGTCTAGAAATGAACAAATATCTAATTCTTGGAATGATAATGGTAATGATATTTCTTTTAGGATGGCCACTAGAGTGGGTACCAATAGTCATGATAATTATTCCAATAATTTTACCTTTGGTTGAAGCTTTAGGATTTAACCTTACTTGGTTTGCTATTTTAGTAGCAGTAAATCTCCAAACTGCATGGCTATCTCCACCTGTAGCGTTATCTGCTTATTTCTTAAAAGGTGTTGTGCCAGAGTGGGATTTAAAAGATATATATATAGGAATGATGCAATTTATGGTTCTTCAAATTATTGGATTAATATTAATTATAATTTTCCCTAAAATTGCATTGTGGCTACCAACTCTCTTATATGGACAGTAAATAATATATGTTTAAAATGAGTTTGTGATTCCTAACAAAGAAAAATTTGATTTAGTAAATTGGGAAATAGTTTCAGTTAATCCTATAGATAAGAATTGGTCTTGGACAGATCTATTTTGTTTTTGGGCAATCTCAATCCAAAGTATTATTGGCTTTTCATTAATTGCTTCTCTATATCTTATCTATGACTTAAATTTTTTTGTTGTTTTCTTTGGTGGTTTAATTGCAGTCTTACTAACTATATTCTTTTCAAATTTAATAGGGTCTCCTTCACAAAAATTTGGATTACCATTTCCAGTAATTCTAAGAAGTTCAGTAGGCCTAAATGCCTCGAGATATATAAGTCTATTAAGAGGTGTAGTAGGTATTTTTATGTTTGGCGTTCAAACATTTTTTTTATCTAAAGCCCTTGTTTATTTAATAAGAATATTTCTGTTTTCGTTTGAGGGAAACATACTAGATAAAGAAATTTTTCTTATATTTTTCATGGGACTAAATATAATTGACTGGTCATCATTAATTATAACATTTTATATACAATACATTTTTTTTAGCATGGGACATAAAGTTATAAAAAAAATAATTAAATTTTCGGCAATATTTGTTTACTTTGGGCTTTGTTTATTTTTTATTTTGACTGTTGGTGAAAATTTTATCCCAGTTATTAATTCCCTCAAACTTTCATTAAATTTTGAAAATTTTATTTCTAAATCAAATATACTTCCATTGATCACTGTAGCAGGAACAATGTTTGCATATTTTTCAATATTAATTTTAAATTTTGGTGATTTTTCTAGGTACGTTAAAAATAAAAATCAATTAATAAAAGGAAATTATACATTAATCATAAATTTTATTTTAATTTCATTTTTTTCAATATTCATTGTGATTGGTTCTGATATAATTTTGACAAAAAATAATATTCCTGTGGAAAATATTTTAACAAACCCAAATGATATAATAGGAAAATTAAATAATACTTATTTAACAGTTGTTGTTTTAATATTTGTTATAGTTGCTACTGCATCTACAAATTTAATTGCAAACTATGTTCCTTCTCAAAACTCTTTAATAAATTTTTTACCATCTAAATTATCTTTAAAATCATCAGGCCTGATTGTGTTAATATTATCTTTTATTATAGGAAGTTTTTGGCTTACTTTGCTAAGTCAAATTGGAGTATTATCTATCATAGACACGGTTGGATCTTTTTTTGGTCCTATTTTTGGGATTATTGTAGCTGATATATTCTTGATTAAAAAAAATAACTTAAATGGCAAAGATTTTTTTAATTCCAAACAAAATAGCGCATATTTTTATTCAAATGGTTGGCAATTAAAAAGCTTATATGCATTATTTATAGGATTTATATTTGCAGCTTCAACTATTTGGAATGTAAATTTAAATTTTTTACAATCATTTTCATGGATAATTGGTGGTTTAATTAGTTTAATAATTTATTATCTTTTATCTGATTAAAAAATGAAAGCATTAGTTTATACAAAAACCAACAAAGTTGAGTACTTAGATTATAAAGATCCCGAATTAAAGAAAGATGAGAGTATAGTAAAGGTTTCTGCCTCAGGTATTTGTGGATCTGATATGCATGCTTTTCACGGCAAAGACACAAGAAGAGTTCCACCTCTTATATTAGGACATGAAATTAGCGGAACTATTGAACAAGGCAAAAATAAAGGAGCCAAAGTAATTATAAACCCATTAATAAGCTGTGGTAATTGTAAGAGATGCAATACTGGTAGTGAGCATCTTTGTCCCGATCGATCGTTAATAGGTATGAACAAGCCCCATATAAGAGAAGGAGGGCTAGCGGAGTTTGTGTCTGTTCCAGATAAAAATATTTATGATTTACCCTCTAGTCTTGAAATTAAAAAGGCAGCAATTGCTGAACCAACTGCTGTTTCCTTACATGCAGTTGAATTAGGAGAAAAATTAATTCAAAAGCCAATCGAAGATTTAAAAATTTTAATCATAGGAGGGGGTGCGATAGGTTTATTGTCTGCTTTGATACTTGAAAATACTAAAAATTGCAAAAATATTTTCCTTTCTGAAATCAACGACAAAAGATTAAATGTATGTAGAGATAATTTAAGTGCAAAAGTTCTAAAACCTGATGATAAAGAAATTTCAAAAAATAATTTTGATTTAATTGTTGATGCTGTAGGATTTGAAAAAACTAGGTCAATGGCTATCGATTTAGCTAATCCAGGTTCAGTGATTGTTCATGCAGGTCTAACAGATTCAGGTGGATCATTTGATTTTAGAAAAATTACTCTTCAGGAAATATGTCTTGTTGGGACATATTGCTACACAAACCAAGATTTTCTAAAAACAATAGACATATTGAAACTAAATAAGATTGGAAATCTGAATTGGATTGAATACATGGATTTAAAAAATGGCTCTCAAGCATTTAAAAAGATACATGATGGCACTTGCGCATCCCCAAAAATTATTTTAATTCCTTAAAATAATTATGTTAAAAAATATTTTATTTTTATTTTGTCTGTCTTTATTATTTGCAAAAAATGTTTATTCACAAAATATTGAAGTTTTTTCTTTTACTGAAGAAGAATTAAAAACTTTAAAGGTAAAAAAAATTAAAAAATTAACTGAATATCAAATTGGGTCTAATGCTAATGGTAATTTTTTAAGAGCAAAAGCAGAAGGTCAAGCATCTGGGCTTGGAAAAGAAATTAAAATAAACTTAGACAAAACCCCATTTATCAATATTACCTGGAAAGTTGAAAATAATTTAAATGGTATAAACGAGAGGTCTAAAAAAGGGCATGATTTCGCTGCTAGAGTTTTTGTTGTAAAAAAAACAGGTATCACCGCTCTTTCAAATCGCGCAATTAATTATGTATTTTCAAGTAACGAAGACATTGGTGAAAATTGGAACAGTCCTTATACAAAAAATTCAATTGATTATGTTTTATCAACTACTAAAATTAATGACAATGAATGGATTACAGTAAAGTCAAACGTTAAAAATGATTTTAAAAATTTGCATAACTTAGATGTAAATGAGATTGATGGTGTAGCAATTTTGACTGATACTGATAACTCTAAGATGAAGGCTGTATCTTATTATCAAAATATTTATTTTTCTTCAGAATAATTAAAATTTTAAATATTTTTTCATACCCATGCTCATAAAAGATAAAACAATAGCAGCTATAACATCTAATATTGGTGCTGCAGTCGGATAACCAAAATTCCACAAAATTACACCGACTAACCAAATAATATAAATTTTCATAATTATATATGTTCTATTAAAAAAAAATGAAATTTGATATGATAAAATAATGACAAAAATTTATGAATATAAATTTAAAATATATTACGAAGATACTGATGCTGGCGGAGTAGTTTATTACGCAAATTATCTAAAGTTTATAGAGAGAGCTAGATCAGAAATTATCAAGAGTTTAGGATTTTCAAACACAAATCTGAGGGAGAAATTTAATCTACTTTTTATAGTTAAGTATTGCAATATTAATTATAAAAAGCCCGCAAAATTAGAAGATGAATTAATAGTGTTTACTTCTGTTGTCTCATTATCAAAAACCTCACTCGTAATGAAACAAGATGTTAAAAGACATGATGATCTTGTTACAGAAGCTGAGGTTTGTTTAGTTGCGGTTGATATGAAAGGTAAGCCTACGAAAATTCCAGAAGAATTAAAAAAACTTTTTTAAAATAAATTAATTAACTTTATTTTGTATTTTTATAAATAGATTTGTCATTTTTTTTTCATTTATTCTTCCTGTATTAACATTTCTAGGACTTGGGTGGTAACATCCAATAAGCTGAATTCCTTTTGGCAAGCTATAAACTTTTCCATGCATAAATTTATATTTTTTATCAAAATTGTAATATTTCTTGTAAAACTCTAAACATGTATCAAATGCAACTTTACCTAAAGCAACAATAATCTTTAATTTTTTTAATAAATAAATTTCATTTTGAAAAAAATTAAAACAATTCATTAATTCTTTTTTTTCTGGTTTATCTTGAGGTGGAACACACTTTAAAGCTGCCGTTATAAAAGCATTATTTAACTTCAAACCATCATTTACATGCTCAGATGTGTTTTGATTTGATATATTTGCTTTAAATAAACATTTATATAAAAATTCAGAGGATTTATCTCCTGTGAAAACTCTTCCTGTTCGTGTGCCACCATGCGCTGCTGGTGCTAATCCAACAAATAATATTTTACCATTAATATCGCCAAATCCTGTTATAGGTTTTCCCCAATATTTTTCATCCTTAAATTGTTTTCTTTTATTTTTGAGAATTTTTTTTCTAAATTGTATTAATCTTGAACACTTGTTGCAGTTAATTATACTTTTGTTAAGGTTATTTAAATTTAATGTCATTCAAATTAGTCAGGATTATTATCTCTGTCTGCAAAGAATAAACCTATTAAAAATAAGGCAGTCCATCCTAAAGCTATGAATCCTTTTTTCATATTTGTTTCTGCCCCCCAAATATCAAGAAAAAAAGCTCCAATAATAATTCCTATTATATAAATGATAACAACTAAGGTAGTTTTACTCATAATAAATTATAAATTTATTTTATTTTACACTATTATTCTCATTGGACAAATTAGTTCTATAATATATAAACCTAAAAAAAATTGGGCGAGTGGCGGAATTGGTAGACGCGTTGGTCTTAGGAACCAATATGGCAACATGTGAAGGTTCGAGTCCTTTCTCGCCTACCATTATTTATGAAAGTTACAGTTGAAAATAAAAAAGGTCTTGAGAAAAGTATTAAGGTTTTAGTTGATAAACAAACTATTAATTTACAGTTAGAAGATAAATTTGAAGAAATTAAAAAAGATGTAGTTCTTAAAGGCTTCAGACCTGGTAAAGTCCCAACAGAAATTTTGAAAAGACAGTTTGGTAAAGCTGTGTATGGTGAGGTTATTGACAAAATACTAAAAGAATCAACAACAAAAGTTTTAGAGGATAAAAAAATAAAACCAGCTGGCCAGCCAAAAATTGATTTAAAGACTTTTGGAGAAGGTAAAGATTTAGAATACACGATATCAGTAACAGAGTTACCTAAAATAGATTTAAAAAATTTTAGTCAAATCAAATATGATGAATATAGTGTTAAAATTGATCCAAAAGAAACCGATAAAAGAATAGATCAAATAGCAAAAACTCAAAACAATTTTAAAGATGCTACTGATGATTATAAATCAAAAGATGGTGACCTAGTAGTTTTTGATTATAAAGCTTCTGTAGATGGAAAAGACTTTAAAGGAAATACGGGTAGTAATACACAAATTGTACTTGGAAAAGATTTGTTTATTAAAGGTTTCGATAAACAATTAATTGGATCAAAAAATAAAGACGAAAGAACAGTTAAAGTAAAGTTACCAGAAAATTTTCCTGAAAAAGATATAATAAATAAAGAGGCAGTTTTTAATTGTAAAATTACATCAGTAAAACAACCTGAAGACGTAAAAATTAATGATGATTTTGCTAAAAATTTAGGTGCTAAAGATTTGAATAATTTAAAAGAGCTTATATCTAAACAAATTAATGATGAGTTTAAAAATTCTTTAGAAATTATTACAAAGGCTAAAATTTTAGAACAAATTGAAAAGCAAAAAATAGATGATCTACCTGAAAATTTAATAGATCAAGAAGTGAAGAATTTATCGAGATCAATGAAAGAGGAAGATATACAAAAAAATATGAAATCTCTTAAAGACGAAGCTTCAAAAAGAATTAAAACTAGTTTGATTTTAAGTGCCTTTGGAGATGAAAAAAAAATACAGGTATCTGAACAGGAGATGAATTCTGAAGTAGCAAAACAGATGGGTATGATGCCCGGACAAGAAAAAATTGTGCAAGAATACTATAAAAAAAATCCTGCAGCACTTGATAGTTTAAGAGGATCAATTTATGAGCAGAAGATTATAAATGAAATTAAAAATACTGCGCAACCTAATAAGAAAGAAATAACTAAAGAACAAGCAGAAAAGATACTAAAAGAGGAAAATGAAAAAAATTTAAAAAAACAAACTAAATTCACTTCTGCAGTTTCAAATGATGATAAACAAAAAAAAGAGAAAAAAGCAGTGACCAAAAATATCAAAACCACTAGCAAAGATAGCAAGCAAACATCAAAAAAAAAGAAAGTAACAAAAAAAGTTAGCAAAAAGTAATTACAAGTTGTATAAGTAAAACGAATCAATTTATGTCTGAAAAATTAAATGAACATATGTCTAATCTCATACCGATGGTTGTCGAACAATCAAGTAGAGGAGAACGAGCATATGATATTTATTCAAGATTACTTAAAGAGAGAATAATTTTTATAGTTGGACCTATCAATGATCCCGTAGCGTCTTTAGTAACTGCACAAATGTTATTTTTAGAGTCTGAAAATCCAAAAAAAGATATTTATATGTACATTAATAGTCCTGGAGGCTTAGTAACTGCTGGATTAGGAATTTATGACACTATGCAGTATATCAAACCAGAAGTTTCAACGATTTGTATTGGTCAAGCAGCTAGCATGGGTTCATTTCTACTGTCAGCTGGATGTAAAGGTAAGAGATTTTCATTACCTAATTCAAGAATTATGGTTCATCAACCTTCTGCTGGCTTCCAAGGTCAAGCAACTGACATCGAAATTCATGCTAACGAAGTATTATCTCTTAAGAAAAGACTCAATGAAATTTACTCTAAACATACTGGAAAAACAGTTGATGAAATAAAAGCTGCCCTAGAGAGAGATAATTTCATGACACCTGATATGGCAAAAAATTTTGGATTAATAGATAAAGTTGTGGAAAAAAGAGATTGATCAACAATATATAGTCCTTATTTAAATCTGAAACTTGATTGTAGAGTCCTTATTGTAATAATATGTATTTATTGATTCGCTAAAAATATGAATACTAATAATAAAAACATTTTATATTGTTCTTTCTGTGGAAAAAGTCAGCATGAAGTAAGAAAGTTAATTGCAGGCCCTACGGTTTTTATTTGTGATGAGTGCGTTGAGCTGTGTATGGACATCATAAAAGAAGAGAGCAAAGATACATTTGTTAAACATCAGGATGGATTGCCTTCACCAAAAGATATATGCAAAATTTTAGATGATTATGTAATTGGTCAAGATCATGCAAAAAAAGTTTTATCTGTTGCTGTTCATAATCATTACAAAAGATTAAATTATGAGAATAAAAGTTCAAAAAATGTAGAGCTTGCTAAATCAAATATTCTTTTAGTTGGCCCAACCGGGTGTGGAAAAACTTTATTAGCTCAAACTCTTGCACGAATTTTGGATGTACCATTTACTATGGCTGACGCTACTACGCTTACAGAAGCTGGTTATGTAGGTGAAGATGTAGAAAACATTATTTTAAAATTACTTCAATCAGCAGATTACAATGTTGAAAAAGCACAAAGAGGTATAGTGTATATAGACGAAGTTGATAAAATTAGCCGTAAATCAGAAAATCCCTCAATCACTAGAGATGTATCAGGTGAAGGAGTTCAACAAGCTCTGTTAAAAATAATGGAAGGTACAATTGCAAGTGTACCACCACAAGGAGGGAGAAAACATCCTCAGCAGGAATTCTTACAAGTTGATACAACAAATATTTTATTCATATGTGGAGGGGCTTTTGCAGGTTTAGATAAAATAATTTCTCAAAGAGATAAAGGATCATCAATTGGTTTTGAGGCAGAGGTTAAAAGTATAGATGATAAAAAGATTGGAGAATGGATGAAAAATTTAGAGCCAGAGGATCTTTTAAAATATGGTCTTATACCTGAATTTATTGGAAGACTACCAATCACAGCAACATTAGATGATTTAGATGAAAAATCTTTAGTAAAAATATTAATGGAACCAAAAAATTCTTTAGTCAAACAATATCAAGAATTATTTAAATTAGAGGGTGTGAAATTAAACTTTAAAGATACTGCAGTTAAAGAGATAGCAAAAAAAGCTATTAATAAAAAAACCGGTGCTAGAGGTTTAAGATCAATATTAGAGAATTTACTTTTAAAAACTATGTTTGATTTACCAGGTCAAAATAACATTGAGGAAGTTGTTGTTGATTCTGCATCTGTAAAAGGTCAATCTCAACCAATAATCGTACATTCAAAGAACAAATCAAAAACAGACAAAACTACCGCAGCATAAAAAACCTCTATAATTATTAATTAAGTTAATAAATCATAGATACCTATTGCAAATTTTTTTATAATGTCCATATTTATAATATGGAACCTAAACACAAACTGCCATTATTACCCTTAAGGGATATTGTAGTATTTCCCAATATGGTAATACCATTGTTCGTTGGAAGAGATAAATCAATAACTGCTTTGAACGAAGTCATGAAAGATCAAAAAAAAATTATACTAGTAACTCAAAAAAATTCTGAGGTAGATGATCCTAAAAAAAATGATGTTTTTTCATATGGTTGCGAAAGCAATATACTTCAGCTGTTAAAA
>CACFYR010000014.1 GCA_902570505.1 uncultured Pelagibacteraceae bacterium
ATTGATTATTTTCCATTATCTGTAAATTACCAGGAAAAATATTATGCTGCTGGTAAAATTCCTGGAGGATATTTTAAAAGAGAGGCAAGACCTACCGATAGTGAAACATTAACTTCAAGATTAATAGACCGACCAATAAGACCGTTGTTTCCAGAAGAATTTAAAAATGAAGTACAGCTTCTCCCTACAGTAATATCTTATGACAAAGAAAATGAGCCAGATATTTTATCTATTATAGCTTCATCTGCAGCATTAGCTATATCAGGAATGCCCTTTATGGGTCCAGTCGGAGCTTCTAGAGTTGGGTTTGTTAATGGAAATTATGTTTTAAATCCATCTAAAGCTGAGCTTGAAAAATCAAAATTGGATTTAGTTGTTGCTGGAACAAAAGAAGCTGTCCTTATGGTAGAGTCTGAAGCTAGTGGTTTAACAGAGGAGGAAATGCTCAATGCAGTAAAATTTGGTCATCAAGGCTTTGTTCCAGTGATTCAAATGATAGAAGATATTGCAAAAGAATGCAGAAAACCTGAGTGGACCATTGAAAAAAAAGATCTTTCTGAGGTTAAAAAAAAATTAGAAAGTACATTTACTGAGGATCTTAAGAAAGCTTTTGCAACAAGAGATAAGCAGGACAGATCAAATCAAATATCCGAGATTACAGATAAAGCTAAGAAACTTTATGAGGAGGATGAAAATTATACCGATCTGGATATAAATAGTCAGTTAAAAAATTTAGAAAAATCAATTGTTAGAACAGATATCTTAAAGAAAAAAAATAGAATTGATGGTCGAGGTTTATCAGATGTTAGACCGATTTCCTGTGAAGTAGGTATTTTACCTAGAGCTCATGGATCAGCTTTATTCACTAGAGGAGAAACTCAAGCTATTGTAGTTGCAACTTTAGGAACTTCTGATGATGAACAAAGAATTGAAAGTTTAGATGGATTACAAAGAGAGAGATTCATGCTTCATTATAATTTTCCACCATTTTCTGTTGGAGAGACTGGAAGGATTGGTACTGGTAGACGAGAGATAGGCCATGGTAAATTGGCCTGGAGAGCTATGCACTCATCTTTACCTCCAAAAGAGACATTTCCATACACTTTTAGAGTTGTATCTGAAATCACGGAGTCAAACGGCTCCTCATCTATGGCGACTGTTTGTGGAACATCTTTAGCATTAATGGACGCAGGTGTGCCTATAAAAGAGCCAGTGGCTGGTATAGCAATGGGTCTAATAAAAGAAGGTGATGAATTTAGTGTCCTATCAGATATTCTAGGAGATGAGGACCATTTAGGAGATATGGATTTCAAAGTTGCAGGAACTAAAGATGGAATTACTTCACTCCAAATGGATATTAAAATTACCGGTATTACATTTGAAATTATGGAGCAAGCTTTAAATCAGGCAAAAGATGGTAGAATTCACATTTTAGGAGAAATGAATAAAGCATTATCGACATCACGAGCAGATGTTGGAAAACATACTCCAAAAATGGAAAAAATAATTGTTGATAAAAAAGATATAGCAGCAGTTATCGGAAAAGGTGGGGCAACTATAAGAGAGATTGTTGAAAAATCAGGAGCAAAGGTTGATGTAAATGATGAGGGAGAAGTAACAGTTGCCGCTCCGGATGAAGAGTCCCGTAGTATTGCCATGCAGATGATCAAGGACATAACAGCAAAAGCAGAGTTAAATAAAATATACAATGGAAAAGTTATGAAAATAATGGAATTTGGAGCTTTTGTAAATTTTTTAGGAAAGCAGGATGGACTAGTTCACATTTCGGAATTGGCAGAAAAAAGAGTAGCGAAAGTCACAGATGTGGTCAAAGAGGGAGATGAAGTAAAAGTAAAAGTAATCGGATTTGATAGAGGAAAAGTTAAATTATCTATTAAACAAGCAATTGTGTGATAATAAAAAATATCAATTGAAATGATTAAAATTCCAAAAAAATTTAAGTCATTATTCAAATACTTTGTACCATATATATTTTTTTCTGGAAATTTTAGAGAGTTATTTAACTCAGTATTTAGAAGAAAACAAATTATACATAAGTTCGAGCATGAAAAAAATTTTTATAATAGGCACGCATTTATTAATAAAGCAATTTCAAAATTTGAAAATTGTAAATATTTAGAAATTGGTGTCTCTAATAATGATGTCTTTAATTCTATACCTTTGAGCATGGAAAATAAATTTGGTGTTGATCCTGTTTACGGCGGAAACTATAGAATGACATCTGACGACTTTTTTAAAAAATATAGTGATTTAAAATTTGATGTAATTTTTATAGATGGTTTACACGAGTATGATCAATGTAAAAAAGATTGTATAAATTCGATGAAACATTTGAATCATGATGGTATAATTTTTTTCCATGATTTTTTACCAAGATCTTTTTTCGAGGAAAAAGTGCCAAGGAAACAAAAGTCATGGAGCGGCGATATTTGGAAAGTAGCCATAGAGCTTTCAAAATCAAAAAATATTGATTTTAAAATAATTAACATAGACATGGGTATCGGTATGTTGAAATTAAAAAAAGATTTTGAATATAGAAGTATTGATGGAATAAAAAATAAAGATTTTAACGATTTTCTAGAGTATAGGGAGACTTTACCAATTATAAATTCTGAAGAGGC
This sequence comes from uncultured Pelagibacteraceae bacterium, assembly GCA_902570505.1. Lineage (GTDB taxonomy): Bacteria > Pseudomonadota > Alphaproteobacteria > Pelagibacterales > Pelagibacteraceae > Pelagibacter. The sequence goes on from CACFYR010000014.1 coordinate 2,643, forward strand.
TCTGAAAATTATTTAAATTATCTATCTATACACAATTTTTTTAATATTTTAACTTTACAACTTTGGCAATATTTTTTTCTTTTTTTAGCTTTCTTCTCTCTTTAAGATTTAATTTTGGTTTTTTCATTATACTTGAATCTTTAAATGATTTCCCACTGTATCTTTTTGACATTTAAGAAATATTTTTAGGATCTGGCATACCCACTTTATTGTATCCAGCATCTACATAATGAATTTCACCAGTAACACCTCCTGCCATATCGCTTAATAAGTATAATGCAGAATTACCTACATCCAGATTATCTACATTTCTTCTCAAAAATGAGTGATCAGCATTCCATTTGTATAAAAACTTAGCATCTCCTATTGCTGAAGCAGCTAAAGTTTTTATTGGGCCAGCACTTATAGCGTTAACTCTTATCTCTTTAGATCCTAAATCTCTCGCAAGATATTTTACACTAGCTTCTAGTGCAGCTTTACAAACACCCATGACATTATAATTTGGTATAGCTTTATTAGCCTCATAACTTAAGGTTACCATGCTACCACCTGCCTTCATTATTTTAGAAGCTTCTTTTGCAACTTCAGTGAAAGAAAAACAGGATATTAACATACTTCTTAAGAAGTTTTCACGCGTGGTATTAAGATATTCTCCTGTTAATTCCGATTTATCTGAAAATGCAATAGCGTGTACAACAAAGTCAATTTCACCCCAGTGTAACTTTATGTCTTCGAATAATTTTGAAACTTCCTCTTTTTTCTCAACATCACAGCTAAATGTTACACTCGAATTTAATTTTTCTGCTAATGGAACAACTCTTTTTTTTAATGCATCGCCAAGGTAAGTAAAAGCAAGTTCAGCTCCAGCTTCTGAAAGTTTTTGAGCAATACCCCATGCTATCGATCTTTCATTTGCAACACCCATTACAAGACCTTTTTTACCTTTCATTAAATTCATAAATTAAACTTTCTCGAACACTAAAGTTGCATTTGTTCCACCAAAACCAAAACTATTTGACATAACAGAGTTTAAATTAGTATCCTTTTCTACTTTTGTTACTATTGGATAATTTTTTGCCTCTTCATCCATATCAGTGATATTTGCTGAAGCAGCAATAAAATTATTTTTCATCATAATTAAACTATAAACTGCCTCATGTACTGAAGTTGCCCCAAGTGAGTGGCCTGCAAGAGATTTAGTAGAACTTATTTTTGGTTTATAGTCTTTAAAAACTTCCCCAACAGCTTTCAATTCTGTGATATCTCCAACAGGAGTCGATGTACCATGAGTGTTTATATAATCAATTTTATTTTTAGATGTATTCAAAGCCATTTTCATACATCTCACAGCCCCTTCTCCGGATGGTGCAACCATATCATACCCATCTGATGTAGCCCCATACCCAGTTATTTCTGCGTAAATTTTGGCTCCTCTTGCTTTTGCATGTTCATATTCCTCAAGAACTAAAACTCCACCACCACCTGATATTACAAAACCATCTCTTGTTTTATCGTATGGTCTAGAAGCTTTTTCAGGTGTATCATTGTATTTAGATGAGAGAGCTGTCATAGCGTCGAACATAGCAGTCATTGCGAAATGAACCTCATCACTTCCGCCAGCGAAAATTATATTTTGTTTTCCAAGTTGGATTAATTCCATTGCATTTCCAATACAATGTCCACTTGTTGCACAAGCTGAACTAATTGTGTAATTAACTCCCTTTATTTTAAAAGGTACAGCTAATGTTGCTGATGCTGTGCTTGACATAGTTCTTGGAACAACAAAAGGACCCATTCTTTTTGGACTTTTTTCTCTAGTTTTGTCTGCTGCAAGTATAACATTTTCAATTGATGGACCACCTGACCCCATAATCATTCCAGTAGATATATTACTTACCTCATTCTCCTCTAAACCAGAATCTTTTACTGCTTCTGCCATAGAAATATAATTATAAGCTGAACCAGGTCCCATAAACCTTATAAATTTTCTATCAACATGATCCTCGAGTTTAATATTTGGTTTACCGTGAACATTACTTTTTAAATTATATTCTTTATATTCTTCTGAAAAAGTTATTCCAGATTTTGAGTTTAGTAACGATTTATATACTTGATCCTGATTATTACCTAAACAAGAAACAACGCCGATACCTGTAACTACTACACGTTTCATTATTTGAATAACCCCACTTTTAAATTCTCAGCACTATAAATTTTTTTTCCATCAGCTAATAGAATACCATTTGCAAGACCTACAGTCGTTCCTTCTTTAATTAGAATTCTCTTCATATCAATCTGATAAAATGCTTTTTGGCAATTTTTAAGAACCTCTCCTGTAAATTTCACACTATTAACTCCTAAAGCTCTTCCTCGTCCTGGATTTCCCAACCATCCTAAATAAAACCCAACTAGTTGCCACATTGCATCTAATCCCAAACATCCAGGCATTACTGGATCCTCTTTAAAATGACAACCAAAGAACCATAGATCATTTTTTATATCTAATTCAGCTTTAATAATTCCTTTTTTAAATTCCCCTGTATTTTCGCTAATTTCTGTTATTCTGTCAAACATGAGCATTGGAGGAGATGGTAACCTAGCATTTCCAGGTCCAAAAAGATCGCCATTTGCGCAGTTAATTAACTCTTCATAATTAAAGGAATTTTTTTTCATTAACTTAATATGTTAGTACTTGATTATGTTACAATTTGATATAGATTTTTGAGTGATAAGTAAATAATAATGAGTGATAATTTAAATTTCGTCAAAAAATTAAGGATTTCAGGCCTTAGACCAACAAAGCAAAGAATAAAAATCTGTGAAATATTATTTGGTGGTAAAGACACTTTTCATTTTTCAATAAATGAACTTTCAAAAATTATATCACAAAAAACAAACGAAAAAATTTCTTTAGCAACAATATATAATACAGTCCATGCTTTTTTATCAAAGGGCTATATAAAGCAAATAGCAGTAAATTCTGAGCAAAATTATTATGACACAAATACAACTGATCATCATCATTTTTATGATGAAGATAAAAATCAGCTTATAGATATTCACGATAATGAAGTAGAGCCAGTAAAAATAAATAGAAAAATTCCTGGTAAAAAAATAAAATCAATAGAAGTTTTAGTAAAAGTCCAAAACAACTAATTAGTTGTTAATAATATTTTGACGCAAGTACCTTGATTAATACTTTAGAATAGTTATAATCTACGCATGAGTAATGAAATCTATAAAGAAAAATCAAAGTGCCCTTTCACGGGCGTTGGTACCCCAGCAAAACATTCAACTGGAAAAGGAACATCGAATAGAGATTGGTGGCCAAACAGCCTTAATCTTAAAATATTAAGTCAGCATTCAAACTTAGTAAACCCGATGGACGAAAAATTTAGTTATGCAAAAGAATTCAAAAAGATGGATTACAAAAAACTTAAAAAAGATTTACAAAAATTAATGACAGATTCTCAAGATTGGTGGCCTGCAGATTATGGTCATTACGGACCATTGTTTATTAGATTGGCATGGCACGCCGCAGGAACATATAGAACTGCTGACGGAAGAGGCGGAGCTGGAACTGGAAATCAAAGATTTGCACCATTAAATAGCTGGCCAGACAATGTTAATTTAGACAAAGCTAGATTATTATTATGGCCTATTAAAAAAAAATACGGAAACAAAATTTCTTGGGCTGATCTATTTATACTTGTAGGAAATGTTGCTCTGGACTCGATGGGTTTTAAAACTTTTGGTTTCGGTGCAGGACGAGAGGATATATGGGAGCCTGAAGATGATATCTATTGGGGATCAGAAAAAGAATGGTTAGGTGTAAATAGATATAGCGGTAAAAGAGATTTGGAACAGCCCTTAGGTGCATCCCACATGGGATTAATTTATGTAAATCCGCAAGGACCTGACGCTAATCCAGATCCATTGTTAGCTGCTCATGACATAAGAGAAACTTTTGGTAGGATGGCTATGAATGATTACGAAACAGCTGCACTAGTTGCGGGAGGACATACATTCGGTAAATCTCATGGTGCTGCGCCTGAGTCACATAAAGGACCTGAGCCTGAAGGATCAAAAATTCATGAACAATCAACAGGTTGGAATAGTAATTTCAAAAGCGGTAAAGGAGTTGACACTATCAGCAGCGGGATAGAAGGTGCTTGGACACAAAATCCAATAAAATGGGATATGGGTTATTTAGATTGTTTGTATGATCATGAGTGGGAGTTGACAAAAAGTCCTGCAGGAGCACATCAATGGACACCAAAGAAAAATGGACAGAAAATTAAAATGGTTCCAGATGCACACGACAAAAACAAAATACATCCTCCGATGATGCAAACTACAGATATATCATTAAAAGTTGATCCAAGTTATGGTCCAATAACAAGACATTTTCACAAAAATCCAAAAGAATTTCATGATGCGTTTGCTAGAGCATGGTTTAAATTAACGCATAGAGATATGGGTCCAAAAGTTTGTTATTTAGGACCAGAAGTACCAAAAGAAGATCTAATTTGGCAGGACCCAATTCCAAAGCAAAAATACAAATTAAATAAAAGAGATATAGGTATTCTTGAAAATAAAATTTTAAAATCAGGACTATCAATTTCTCAATTAGTGTCGACGGCATGGGCCTCAGCCTCAACCTTTAGAGGATCTGATAAACGTGGTGGCGCTAATGGTGCAAGAATTAGACTACAACCACAAAAAGACTGGCATATTAATAAGATTTCAAAAGTCGATAAAGTAATTAAAGTATTAGAAAAAATTAAAAAAAAATTTGATAAAAAAAATAAAAACGTATCAATTGCTGATCTTATTGTTTTAGCTGGAAATGTTGCAGTTGAAAAAGCTGCAAAAAAGTCTGGGCATAAAATTAAAATACCTTTTACACAAGGAAGAGGTGATGCTTTACAAGAACAAACAGATGTCTTTTCATTTAATTTATTAGAACCAGTTGCAGATGCTTTTGTAAATTATCAAAAAAGCGTATCCAGCACATCATCTGAGGAAATGATGATAGATAAAGCTCAGTTGATGCAATTAACTGGTCCAGAAATGACTGTCTTATTTGGTGGAATGAGAGTTTTAGGAACAAACTTTGATGGCTCAAATTACGGTGTTTTTACAAAGAAAGTAGGAACTTTGACAAATGACTATTTTAAAAACCTTTTAGATATGAATATTACTTGGAATGAAAAAGGTGAAGATGAGCAATATTTTGAAGGAAGAAATAGAAAATCAAAAAAAATTGTATGGGAAGGATCAAGAGTCGACTTAATATTTGGTTCAAATTCGCAATTAAGAGCAATAGCTGAAGTTTACGCATCTGAGGATTCTAATAAAAAATTTGTAAATGATTTTGCTAAAGTGTGGTCAAAAGTAATGAATCTTGATAGATTTGATAAAAAAATAAATTAGTTAAATGGTAGAACTTACACAAGGCATTGTACAAACTAGTAAGAGCATATTCAAAAATAACAGAGGTTCCTTATTAAGAACTCTTATTTATACAATAGGTCATTTTGCAATTGCAATTATATGTTTAATGTTAATTGCCGATGTATCTTTTATGATTGCCTTAACAGACGCAATTGTTGAGCCTCTAGCAAATTCTATATGGTATTTCTTATTAGATAAATTTTGGGCTAGCAAGGTAATTAAAAAAAATTAATTGATATTTCTTCCCCAAATATTATTTACTTCTATCCATCCCCAGTAATTCTCAGTATTTACTTTACACCAATTTTTCTTACATTTTTTTATAATTAGAAGTCTACCTTTTTCTAATTTTGCTGTTGGTTTTGAAAATTTTGATGCTTTGCTGAACAATATTTGCTCCTCTATTATTACTACAGATTCTGATTTTTTTAACTGGGATATATGTATCCATCCACTATTTTTCATATGGTCGATTACTTTTCTGAAGTTTTCTTTTTTATCAATTACTTGCAAAGGAAGAAATTTTTGTTTGTAAATATATTTTACAGGATATTCAAAACTTGGACCATACCTCACATTAACAGTATTATTTTTAAGCATTAAATAATATATTTCTTTAGAATAGGATTGGGAGTAATAACATATTATAAGAAGTATAATTAAAAATATTTTTTGCATATACAATTCTTTTTTTTGTCAAACTTAATTGATCTTGACTCCAATGTGAGCAGATCAAATATATAAATTTTTCCAAAAATATTTTTTCCAATTTGAAGAATCATTTTCAAAATTTCATTTGATTTAATAGACCCAATTACCGTCGCAATCGGACCTATTACTCCATCGGATTCACAATTTAATATCTCATCCGAGGGAATTGATTGATAGAAACATTGTAAGCATGGAGCTCTACTTTTTTTAAAATTGAAAGTAAAAATATGGCCTTGGAATTTGCTAATAGCACCAACAATCAGTTTTTTTTTTAATTTTAAACAAATTTTATTTACTAAAAATTTTGTTTTAAAATTGTCAGATCCATCAATTATGAAATCATATCTTTTTATAATATCGTTTGCATTATTTTCTGTGATTCTAACTTTAAAAACTTTAATTTTAACATTTGAATTAATTTTTTTTAATTTATCTTTTAAAACATTAACTTTATATTTATCTATATCTTTATTGTTATACATCGTTTGCCTATGTAAATTTGATAGAGTTACTTTATCATTATCTACAATACCAATTTCACCAACGCCTGCCCTAGTTAGTAAATCTGCTACAGGACAACCAAGTCCTCCTGCTCCAACTATTAAAATTTTTGAGGAAGAAATTTTTTTTTGACCTAACGCCCCAATATCTTTAATAATTATTTGTCTAGAATATCTTTCTAAAAGTTCTTTTTTCATTTTCCAGTAGAACCAAAGCCACCAGAACCTCTAATTGTATCCTGTAATTTATCAGTTTCCTCGAAATCAAACTTTAAAATTGGCAAAATAACCATTTGTGCAATTCTATCTTTATTATTTATGATAAATTCTTTCTTACTATGGTTAAAAAGTATAATTTTTAACTCTCCTCTGTAGTCGCTATCTATTGTGCCAGGTGTATTTAGAACTGTTATATTTGATTTAGCAGCTAAACCAGATCTAGGTCGGATTTGGACCTCACAATCTTTTGGAATTGCTATTGACAAACCTGTTGGGACTAAACAAGAGGTACCTGGTCCTAATTTTATTGGTTTATTTATAAAGGCCATTAAATCAACTCCAGATGAGCCCTCAGTTTTATAAGTAGGTATTTCTACATTAGGATCAAGTTTACTGATTTGTACTCTTACCATTATCTAATTAAATTCTTGTGTGACTCTTTTAACAATTTCGTTTGCAATTAATGATTTATTCGTTTTTGAGATTTTTTCACTAGATTTGTTTTTGTAAAATATGGATACTTCATTGTCATCAGCATTGAAACCAATATCTTTTTTGCTTACATCGTTTGCTATTATCCAGTCACAATTTTTTGAATTTAGTTTTTTCAAAGAATTAATTTCTAAGTCATTTGTTTCTGCTGAAAATCCAATTACAATTTTAGGACGTAAAGAATTATGCTTAGAGACATAACTAAGGATATCTATATTTTTTTCTAAGGATAATTCTAAATTTTCAGTTTTTTTTATTTTATTATCACTATAACTTTTTATTTTAAAATCCGAAACAGCTGCAGTAAAAATAGCTATATCTACTGGTAGATTTTTTATGGTTTCATTTAGCATTTGATCTCCTGAGATCACTTCTATACATCTAACATTTTCAGGTATTTTTAAATTTGTAGGGCCGGTAATTAGTGTCGTTTCAAAACCATTTTCTGAGAAAGCTCTAGCAATCTCGTATCCTTGTTTACCGCTAGAATAGTTTGAAATAAATCTTACAGGGTCTATATTTTCTCTCGTAGGACCTGCGGTTACTAACACTTTTTTTCTTTTGTTATCCCCAATGTTTTTGAAATATTTATCTAAACTATCAAATATCTTTTCTGGTTCTGACATTTTACCTTCGCCATACTCTCCACAAGCCATATCTCCAATCTCAGGTCCTATAAATCTATAACCAAATTCATTAAGTCTTTTAATATTTTCTTTATTAGTTTTATGTTCCCACATTCGCACATTCATAGCAGGTGCTATAAAAATTTTTTTGTTTGATGCAAGAACTAAAGTAGAGGCTAGATCGTCTGCTAAACCATTGCTTATCTTTGATATTGTATTTGCTGTAGCGGGTGCTATTAAAATAACATCTGCCCATCTAGACAAGGATATATGATCTATTTCTGACTCATTTTTGTAATCAAAAATATCAGTGTATACTTTCTCATTTGATAAAGATGTTATAGATAAAGGAGTTACAAATTCTTTTCCAGACTTAGTAAGCACTGTTTTTATCTTATTGTTATTTTTTCTTAAAATTCTTATCAGCTCCAAACTTTTATAAGCTGCAATCCCACCACATATTATTAAAAGCACTTTTTTATTATTTAATTTATTCATTATGTAAATTAAAATACTAAGATACTCAAAAATACAAGAGCAATTATACCTATAATAGTTTGGTTTCTGAACGTTTTTAACTCTAATTGCTTATCCTTGAATGCTGAGTAAGAATTCGAGGATTGAGGTATTCCACCACTTGCAAGAAATGTTAGAGCCTGATTTGCTTTTTCCATCATTTCAGGTAGATCAGGTAGTTTATTTATAGCATTTGCTGTGTTTTTTAAACTATCTGTTAAATTACTAATTGGATCTTTAGTTTCTTTTAACCATTTCTCTAGTACTGGTTTTGATGTATCCCAAATATTTGTATCTGGATTTAGTTTTCTTGCTACACCTTCAACAACAACCATTGTTTTTTGTAACATAAGTAATTGAGGTTGTGTTTGCATATTAAATTTTTCTGTAATATCAAAAAGTTGTTTAAGAAGTTTACCTCCAGATATATCTTTAACTTTTTGACCAAATATGGGCTCCCCAATTGATCTTAATGCTTGTGATAAAGATTCCATTTGGGTATTTTTTGGAACTAAACCAGCTAAAATATGTACCTCAGCAACTTTTTTATAGTCTCTTTGAATAAATCCATACAATATTTCAGCTAAAAATCTTCTATTAATTTTATCAACTCTGCCCATAATTCCAAAATCAACAGGGACTATTTGACCATTTTCATTTATGAACAGATTTCCTTGATGCATATCTGCATGAAAAAAACCATCCCTTACTGCGTGTCTTAAAAAATGTTGAATAACATCTGAAGCAATTAATTTTATATTAATATTTTTTTCTTCCAATTTATTTCTTTCTCTTATTGATATTCCTTCAACCCAATCTAATGTAAGAACTTCTTCACTAGTAAAATTCCAGTAAATTTTTGGTACACTAAAACCAACATCATTTTTTGTATTCTCTGCATATTCATTTGCTGCAGCAGCTTCAAATCTTAAATCCATTTCGTGATTTGTAATTTGTTTTAACAAAAAAACGACTTCTACTAGTCTAAGTCTTTTTGTTTTATTATTAAGATTTTCAATAATATATGCTAATAACATTAATGCTTCTATTTGATCATTAAATATTTTCTTTATATTCGGTCTTAGTATTTTTATAGCAACATCTTTTATTGTTCCATTGTCATTGATTTGGGCTTTATGAACTTGGGCAATTGAGGCTGCCGCAACAGGCTCACTAAAATTTATAATTAAATTATAATTTTCCTCTCCAAGATTTCTTTTTAATATTTGTTTTGCTGTATCTGTGGAAAAGGGAGGAACACGATCTTGTAATTTTTCTAAATTCAAAGCAAGCTTATCACCAATTATATCTGGTCTAGTCGAAAGAAATTGCCCTAATTTTATAAAACTTGTTCCCATACTTTGAATAGATTTACACAATCTTTCTTCATCACTTATATTCATATTCCCACTGTTTGTTTTATTAAAAGATAGTGAGAAAATTTTGAAAAAGACTCTGACAAATAAAGGAGGCTTATGAAATTTATAAATAATTTTTAGAGCATCAGAAACAGCTAATGTTCTTGCGATTTTAAACAAAGTAAAAATTTTTTTAATCATTAAATTTTCCAACCTGAATGTATCGCCACTATTCCACCAGTTATATTTAAATATTGACAATCCTCAAATTTACATTTTTTTAATATATCTAGTAATTCATCTTGATTTAAGAAATTATCAATTGTTTGAATAAGATAATCATATGGCTTCTCATCTCCTACAATATATTTACCAATTTTAGGTATTGCTTGCGAATATTTTTTATAAAGAAATTCAAGATTAGAATTTTCAACTTTTGAAAACTCTAAACAAAAAAATCTACCTCCTTTTTTCAAAACTCTATAGGCTTCCTTTATTGTTTTTTCCACATCTGAGGTGTTTCTTAATCCAAAGCTAATTGTATAAAAGTCAAAAGTATTACTTTTAACATCAAGCTTTTCTCCGGAACCTATTTGCCAACTTATATTTTTATAGTTTTTTAATTTCTTTTTGCCGAGCTCGATCATTTGAGCGTTTGGATCTAACGATAAAATTCTACATTTATTATCGGCTGCATCAGAAAATAATTTTCCAATATCACCAGTTCCGCAACCGACATCTATAAGATTTTGATTTTCAATAGGATTCATCATTTGGATAAGTATCTTTTTCCAATTTCTGTGAGATCCAAACGACATAATATCGTTCATTAAGTCATATTTATTATAGACTTTGTCGAAAACTTCCTGAACAAGCTTTCTATCCTTTTGTAATTTTTGCGACATAATTTAAATAACTGCTAATATAGTATCAAATGCCAGAATTGCCAGAAGTAGAAATAGTCAAAAAGTCACTAAAAAAAAATGTAAAAGATAAAAAAATTCTTGATGTTATTGTTATTAATAGAAACTTAAGATTTAAGGTAGATAAGGATTTCGAAAAAATCTTAAAAAATAGAAAAATTCAAAATGTTAATAGATATGCTAAAAATATTATCGTTGAGTTGAATGGGAATATTTACGTAATAATACATCTAGGTATGACAGGAACTTTCCACTTAATAAGAAACAATATATTAAAAAATACTAATTTGAGTTTTTACCAATCCAAAGATCTACCGATTAAACATAATCATATAGTATTAATATTTAAAAAATTTAGAGTAATTTATAATGATCCTAGAAGATTTGGTTTTTTTAAATTATTAAAAGATAAGGAAAGTTTTAAATTATATTTAAAAAATATTGGTTATGAGCCTCTTGATAAAAATTTTAATTTGAAATATCTGAAAAAAAGTATTCAATTCAGAAAGAAATGTATTAAAAGTATACTTCTAGATCAAAAAATAATTTCAGGTATTGGAAATATTTATGCTAACGAAATTCTTTTTCGTTCAGGATTAAACCCAAGAAAAAAAGGACTAAAGTTAAAAAATTTTGAATTAAAATATTTATACAAGTACTCAAAATTAGTTTTAAAAAAAGCCATTTTAAAGGGCGGTTCGTCTATTAGAGATTTTAGAAACACCGAAGGAGCTAAAGGATCATTTCAGGATAACTTTAAAGTATACGACAAAGATAATCATAATTGCCCTAACAAAAAATGTAATTATAAAATAAAAAAAATAAAGATTTCAAATAGATCAACTTTTTATTGTGAAAACTGTCAAAAATAGTTTTTTTTCAGTATTGACCAACAATAATTAGCAAGTTATATAGCTCGCTAATGGCAAACACTAAATCAGCAATTAAACGTATAAGAAGAATATCAAGACAAACTATAGTTAATAGATCTAGAAAGGCTAGATATAAAAATGCTTTAAAAAAAATGAATTTGCTAATAGAAAAAAAAAATAAGAATGATGCTTTAAAATTTCTACCAAAATTAAATTCAGAATTAATGAGGATCTCAAAATCAGGCATCATAAAAAGGCAAAATGCGTCAAGAAATATTTCAAGAATTACAAAAAAAATAAACAACCTTTAGTTATTAGAAATTCTGACAACCTTAAGTGGTTTACAATCAGAGGTAACAATTTAACGAAATTGAGAAAAAAATTTAATTTTCATTTCCAATTTCTATTTGACACTAAATCTAATTTAAAATCTTATTAAAATAACTATATATTGTTATTGAAGCAAAAAAAAATAGTAAATAAATTTTTACTATTCTAAAATAAAACTAAAGACTTAACTTTGAGATTGCATTCGCGTTAAAATTTTACAATTACAGATTTTAAATATTTTTATTCAAAATAATAATTTTATTGAAATAAAATATCCCTATCTGCTAAGTGAATTATCCATGAATAATAATCAAAATCAAAATTTAACTGAAAAAACTGAAAAAAATATTAATTGGGAAGAAATACAGACAGAATTAAAAGAAAAATTCGGTAGAGAAATTTATGAAAGTTGGTTGAAAAAAATTGAGTTCGTTGATGAATTCAGAAATTATATATTAATTTCAGTCTCTACAAGATTTATAAGAGATTGGATAACATCGAGATATTTAGATGAAATTTTAAAAATCGTAAAAAATTATAAAAAAGAACTTGTTAGAATTGAATTTTCAATTTCAAATAAAAAAAAGGATTTCAAAACTGATGAAAATAACAATTTTAATATCGAAAAGTCTAACTATAAAGACCAAAATATATCTTTTATTGAAGACTCATATTTAAATTATAATCGTCTAGATCCAAATAAAAATTTTGAAAATTTTGTAGTTGGAGAAAGTAATAAACTAGCGTTAGAAGCATCCAAAAAGGTATCAAACGATATTGCTTACTATAATCCTTTGTATATTTATAGTGGTGTAGGGATGGGAAAAACACATTTAGTAAATGCAATAGGATTAAAGTTAAAACAAACAAAAAAAGTAATGTTCATTTCAGCTGAAAGGTTTATGTATCAATTTGTTAAATCAATTAAATCAAATGAAATGGTTAAATTTAAAGATTATTTCAGAAATACCGATGTTTTAATTATTGATGATGTACAATTTATGAATGGAAAAGAGGCATTACAGGAAGAATTTTTTCATACCTTTACATCATTAAAAGAAAGCATGTCTCAAATTGTTATAACCGCTGATAGACCCCCAAACAAACTGGTAAGAATTCAAGAGAGAATAAAGTCGAGATTTTCTGGTGGATTAGTTGTTGATATTCAAAATGCTGACGATAATTTAAGATATGAAATTATAAATTCAAAGTGTGAAAAACTTAAACATTTAAATTCTAGTTATTTAGAAATACCAAAAGAGATTAAATTATTTATAAGTAAAGAAATTAAAACTAATATAAGAGAAATAGTTGGTGCTCTTAACAGAATTATTTCTTTTTCAAGAATATATAACAAAGTACCTAATCTAATAGAATCTAGATTAATTCTTAAAGACTTACTTCAACTACCTGAAAATAATGTAACTATAGAATTAATTCAAACTGAGGTCTGTAAATTTTTTAAAATAAGCAAGAATGAAATGCTCTCCTCGAGAAGATCTAGATACTTAGTTAGACCTAGACAAGCAGCTATTTACTTAACAAAAGCTTTGACTTCTAAATCCCTACCTGAAATCGGAAGATCTTTCTCTAATAGAGATCATACAACTGTTATTCACTCAGTTAAGACAATAGAAAAAATACGAAAAAATGACGAAGAATTTAATTCAAACTTAGAAACATTAAAAAATAAAATAATACTTAATAAAAATAATGAAATTTAGTGCTAATCAACAAGATGTTCAAAAATCACTTAATTATTGCCAGGGCGTAATAGAAAAGAGAAGCACACTACCAATACTATCAAATGTAATGTTGGATGCATCAAACTCTAGTCTAACTTTTACTGCGACAGATTTGGATTTAATTTTTATTCATAAAATAAGCAATGTTCAAATTGAGCAAGAAGGAAAAACAACAACATCATCATCAATTATGTATGACATTATAAGAAAAATATCTTCTGGAAAAAAAATTAATTTTTCTAATATAGGAGATGCAAAATTGAATATGGAGTCGGAAAACTCGGTATTTAATCTTAATTGTATTGGGGCGTCTGAATTTCCATTAACAGAGGAAAATTTTGAAAAAGACTCTTTAAATATAAATTCAAAAAAGTTTCTTAAACTCTTAAATAAGTGTAAATTTTCAATGTCAAATGATGAAACAAGGCACTATTTAAGTGGCATTTTTTTTCATGTTACAAAATCAAATGAAAATTCTTATTTAACTGCTGTTGCTACTGATAGTCATAGAATGTCAGTATCAAAAATAAGACTCTCAGAGAGTATTGAGTTTGAACCTATAATTCTTCCTAAAAAAACAATATTTCAGCTATGTTCTCTATTAGATGATTTTGATGGTGATGTTAAAATATCAAACGCAAAATCAAAAATTAAATTCGAGCTAGATAACAGTATTTTAATTTCAAAACTTATCGATGGGAAATTCCCAAACTACATTCAGGTAATACCTAAGGAAAATCAAAAAAAATTAGAGGTTAGTCTAAAAAGTTTTTTAAATTCTGTTGATAGAGTTGCATCTGTTTCTCTAGACAAAAAAGATGGAGTAAAATTTGAGATTTCTAAAGATAACCTTGATTTATCCGTAAATAACACTAACAGCGGAGATGGAAAAGAAAATCTCAAAGTAAAATTTGAACACGAGCTAGATATTAGTTTTAATTCTAGATATCTAATCGATGTAGCTTCACAGCTTGAAGGGGATAACATAGAACTTTATCTAAAAGATACTGGTTCGCCGGCGTTAATTAAAGACCCCTCAGACTTTGATAGTATTTATGTTGTGATGCCTATGAAAGGCTAATCTAATTTATCTAATTCACTGTACATTGAATTTTGTAAATTTTTTAAAAAATCCTTCTTTTCACCACCCTCAGCTATTGGTTTTAAAATTGATATATTTATATTTCTATTTGGCAAAACATACCCGGATTTTGGCCAGACTACACCAGAATTAATTACAACTGGTAAACAAGTTAAATTGAGAGCATAAATTCTAGAAGTGCCTTTTTTAAAATCAGGTCTCTCATTAAAAGAAACCCTTGTACCCTGTGGAAAAATTATGAGAGGTCCATTAGCAGATAGTATTGAGCTTTTTAGATTGTCAAAAAAACTTAAATTATCTTTAGTTGTTATATTTCTATTTATTGAAACACATCCAATTTTTTTTAAATACCAACCAAAAATTGGAATTAGCATAAGTTCTTTTTTAAGAATAAAAAAGGGCGAGTCAAAAATAGTTTGAAGATAAAAAGTTTCAAAAGCAGATTGATGTGTACAGGCTATAAAAAATTTTTTGTCTATCTTTAGGTTTTCTTTACCTTCAATTTTTATATTCACTGACATTATTAACTTCAAACATATAAGTGCCCAGTAACCTGTTAATTTACCTCCATATGAAGTAACTTTTCTAGGCAAAATTAAAGATGGTAAAAATACTAAGCAAATTATTGTAAGACCTAAATAAAAAGAAAATTTAAAAATAACACTTCGAATCATCAACTATTTAAAGCTTTCAAGCTTTGTCTTATTTTAATTGTTTTTATTTTTGAACCTTTTATCAATACCTCTTGTGGTATAGTTCTAAGGTTGTAATTTGACGATAAGACTATTCCATAAGCACCCACATCACATATTAAAACCACATCTCCCTCGTTAAGAACTTGAAATTTTGATGTAGTTAAAAATTTATCTGTAGTTTCACATATAGGTCCAACAAATTCATAAATTTTATTGCTTTTGGAATTATTTTTTTTTGCGGCTAAAATTTTATGTCTTGCTCCGTACAATGCAGGTCTCATGAAATCATTCATAGCAGCATCTAAAATAACAAAATTTTTTTTTCCACTATTTTTCATGTATATCACTCTTGAGGCTAAATATCCTGTATTACCAATTATTGATCTACCAGGTTCAAATATAATTTTACATTTATGTTTTTTTAAAAATTTTTTTATTAGACTCAAATATTTAACGTAGTTTAAAGCTTTTTCACTTTTGTCGTATTGAATACCCATTCCTCCACCTAAGTCTATATACTCAAATTTATATTTAGATGCCTTAATTGTATCGCTTAACTCCTTTAGCATTTTTTCATACGGCTTATGCGAAGTAATTTGACTTCCAATATGTACGCTTAAACATAAAAGATTTAAATATTTTGAATTTTTAATATTATTTATTATTCCTAACAATTCTCTTCTATCCAACCCAAATTTATTTTCTTTTTTACCTGTTGAAATTTTACTTAATGTTTTTGCATCTGTGTCAGGGTTAAGTCTTAAACCAATATCAATTTTTTTTTTCATAGACTTAGCTATCTTTTCTATCATTCTCAGTTCGCTTTCGGATTCAGTATTAATCAATAAAATTTTATTTTTTATTGCAAATTTTAATTCCTCTTTGGTTTTTCCTACACCTGAAAAAACAATTTTTTTTGGACTAATACCTGCTTTTAAAGCTCTGATTAATTCACCCA